>JBGSXQ010000038.1:0-4464 GCA_041751315.1 Gaiellaceae bacterium
CGCCGCGAGCACACGATCGAGCCGACGCCCTGCAGCGGCGCGGCGAGAGTCGCGGTAGACGACGTAGCCCTCCCGGGGTTGCGTGACGGGCGCGACGACGGAGACGCGGATCGGACCCTCGTCGGCGCGGCGGCGCAGGGCATCGACGAGCTCCGAGCCGACGAGCGTCTCGTTCGCGACGACGAGGATGGAAGTCACGTCGTCCACTACGCGTGCACCTCCTCGCGCGCCTCCTCCTTCGTCGGGTTCAGCACCGCGTGACGCGCGCCCGGGACGCCGTACTCGTACGGGCCGCCCACGACCTGCGGAATCTCGTCGAAGTTGAAGATCGGCGGCGGCGAGGACACCTGCCATTCGAGCGTACGCGCGTGCCACGGGTTCGCGTCCGCGATCGGGCCACGCTGCCACGAGACGATCATGTTGTAGACGAAGAGGATGAACGATGCCCCGAGGACGAAGGACGCGATCGAGATGAAGAGATTGAGGCTCCCGAACGCCTCGTCATAGTCGAAGACCCGCCTCGGCATCCCGCGCAGGCCGACGTAGTGCATCGGGAAGAACGTCGCGTTGAAGGTCACAAACGTCAGCCAGAAGTGCCACTTGCCGAGCACCTCGGAGTACATCCGCCCGGTCATCTTCGGGAACCAGTAGTAGACCCCCGCATATATGGTGAACACGGAGCCGCCGAAGAGCACGTAGTGGATGTGCGCGACGATGAAGTACGTGTCCGATGCGGCGATGTCGATCGGGACGGAGCCGAGGTAGATGCCGGACAGCCCGCCGATCACGAACATCGTGACGAAGCCCAGAGCGAAGAGCATCGGCGTCGTCAGATGGATACGGCCTCGCCATAGGGTCGCGATCCACGAGAAGACCTTGATGCCCGTCGGGATGGCGATGAGCAGCGTCGTGATCATCATGGGGACGCGCAGCCAGTCGGCCATGCCCGCGACGAACATGTGATGCGCCCACACCGAGAAGCCGAGCACGAGGATCCCGAGCAGCGACAGCGCCATCAGCCGGTAGCCGAAGATCGGCTTGCGCGACATCGACGAGATGACCTCGGAGACGATCCCGAACCCGGGCAGCATCATGATGTAGACGGCCGGGTGACTGTAGAACCAGAAGATGTGTTGGTAGCCCAGGACGTAGCCGCCGCCTTCCGGTGTGAAGAAGTCCGTGTGCATGATCCGGTCGAACATCACGAAGAACTGCGACCCGGCGATGAACGGGGTCGCGAGCACCACGAGCAGTGAGGTCGTGAAGTTCGCCCACACGAGGAGCGGCATGCGCCAGAAGGTCATCCCGGGAGCACGCATCGTGATGATCGTCACGAGGAAGTTGAGCGCCGTCATGATCGACGATGCGCCTGCCCACTGGACGCCCATATTGAAGAAGGTCTGCCCCATCGGCTGGCCTTCCGCGAGCGGCGCGTAGCCCGTCCAGCCGGCGCCGAACGCGCCGCCAGGGGCGAGGAAGCTCGCGAGGAACATGATCCCGGCGATCGGAAGGAGCCAGAACGAGAGCGCGTTCAGCCGCGGGAAGGCCATGTCCGGCGCACCCAGCATGAGAGGCACCGCGAAGTTCGCAAGGCCCGCGAACGCCGGGATGATGAAGAGGAAGATCATCAGCGTCGCGTGAACGGAGACGAGGCCGTTGTACGTCTGCGAGTCGATGAACTGCAGACCCGGCTCTGCGAGCTCGGCGCGGAAGAACATCGCCATGAGCCCGCCGATCGTGAAGAACACGAACGTCGTGACGAGGTACTGGATCCCGATCACCTTGTGATCGGTGTTCACGCGGAAGTAGTCCCGCCAGGTCTTCGCGCCGTGGCCCGAGTGATCCTCTGGCTGGGTCGGTCGGCCCGAGATGTAGTGGAGCCAGTAGTCGAAGGAGCCGATGCCCGCGAGGAACCCGATCGGCGCCATCACCATCGCGCCGACGACGAGGATGACCTCCGTCGTCCAGACGGGGCCCCACCCCCACCAGGCGCGCAGCGCCATGACGAGAAGCGCGCCGAGCCCGAAGCCGGCGAGCGCCATCCACGCGCCACGTACCAGGCCCGGGCCGAAGAACGTGCGGTGCGCGGAACCGCGGGGGGGCTCGAAGTGCGCCGGGTACTCGTTCACGCCGGGGTCGTGATGGGTCGCGGTCATGCTCGCTGCTCCTCGATCCATTCCTCGAACTCCTCACGCGTCACGACGCGGGCCTTCGCGCGCATGGTGGCGTGGCCGAGGCCGCAGAGCTCGGCGCAGACGACCCTGAACTCCCCCGTGCGCTTCGGCGTCACGTTGATCGTCGTCTCGATCCCGGGAACGGCGTCCATCTTCTGCCCGAACTCCGGGACCCAGAAGGAGTGCAGGACGTCGACGGCCTGCATCGTGAACTTCGCCTGCCTGCCGACCGGGAGAACGAGCTCACCGGTCGTGAACTCGCCGAGCTCGGGATACGAGAACTTCCACGCGAACTGCTGACCGGTCGCGGTCACCTCGAGCTGGTTGCCGCTCGCCTTGCCGTTCTCGGAAAGGACGATCGCGCTGACCACCCCGAGCGCGATCACGAGTACTGCGGGGACGGCCGTCCACGCGATCTCGAGCCCCGAGTGCCCGTGGATGGGAGGCCCCTCGGCGTCGTCGTCCGGCGGCACGCGCCACTTCCAGACCGAGTACACGACAACCGCGGCGACGATGGCGAAGATGACGACGGACATCCACGTCGCGAACCAGTAGATGGCCTGGATTCGGTCGAACTCCTCGCTCGCCGAGGTCGGCAGCCACTGGAAGAGGACTGCGACCAGCGCTGTGAGCACGCCGATCACGACGCCGATCGCGACCAGCTGCACGATCCCCTTCCGCACCGGATCCGAGCCTACTCCAACGGTCCGCGGTCCTGGGGAACGAACCGTCCCGGCCCGAGGGACGAACAAGGGTCGTCAATCATCGACCTCAGGAGGACCTTCGCTATGAAGCGCAAGGCAACCATCATCTCGTCCATGCTCGCGATGCTCGGCGTGCTCGTGTTCGCCGTGTCCGCAACCGCCGGCTCGGGAATGTTCACCCGGAGCGTCACGCCGCACGACCACGCGACGCAAGCACGCGCGAGCCAGGGGCTCACGCAGTCCGATCTCCGCTCGCTCCTCGGGCGCCAGCTCGGCGAGCACGCCGCGCTCGCGATGAACGCGACCAACCTCGGCGTCACCGGCTCGAAAGCGTTCCCGGCAGCTGCCAGGGCGCTCGACCGCAACTCGGTCGCGCTCTCGCAGTCGATCACCGCGGTGTACGGCAAGAAGGCCGGCAACGCCTTTCTGAACGGCAAGTTCCAGTGGCGGGCTCACATCCGGTTCTTCGTCGACTACACGGTCGCCGTCGCCGGGAAGAACAAGGCGGCCCAGAACAAGGCTGTCGCGAACCTCAAGCGCTACACGGTCGAGCACGGCAAGCTGCTCGGCGGCGCGACGGGGCTGCCCCCGAAGGCCGTCCAGAACGACCTGCTCCAGCACGTGCTCGAGCTGAAGGGTCAACTCGACGCCTACTCGAAGGGCCAGTACGGCAAGGCGGCGAGCCTGTACCAGGACGCCTACGCGCACATGTTCATGACGGCAGATCTGCTCGCCGACGCGATCGCGAAGCAGAAGGACCTGCCCAAGTAAAGCTCCTCACCCGCGGCTATCGTGGAGCGGCCGGCCCTCCTGGTCGCTCCACGATGTCGCACACTCTCAAGCTCGCCCTCGGCCTTGTCGCACTGACCGCCGCCGCACTCGTTGCCGGCGGCGCGAGCGCGCAAGAGGCAGACCACCGACGCCCCGTCGTCCTCGCGTTCGGCGGAGATGTCCACTTCGAAGGCGCCATCCGCTCCGAGCTGGAGGCCACACCGAAGCTCGTCATGGCCTCCATCGCTCCTATCTTGCGTCGCGCGGACCTTGCCGTCGTCAACCTCGAGACCGCGATCACGGCGCGAGGGACCCCTACTCCGAAGGCCTTCGCGTTTCGTGCGCCCGCTACGGCATTCGCCGCGCTGCGGGCGGGAGGGGTCGACGTCGCGTCCATGGCGAACAACCACGGGCTCGACTACGGCGTCACGGGTCTCCGCGACTCGCTCGCCGCTGCGCGGCGCTACCGGTTCGCGGTCGTCGGCATCGGACTGAACGACCGGGAGGCGTACCGCCCGTACAGGCGCACGATCAACGGGCAGCGCATCGCCGTCATCGGCGCGACCCAGGTGCTCGACGACGAGCTCATCTCCGCGTGGACGGCCCGCCCGGGCAAGCCCGGCCTTGCCTCGGCGAAAGACGTCCCGAGGCTTCTTCGGGCCGTTCGTGGCGCGCGAGCGACGTCGGACACCGTCGTCGTCTTCCTGCACTGGGGCATCGAGCTCGAGCCGTGCCCTTCGCAGGATCAGCGCACGCTCGCGAGAAAGCTGGTCGGCGCAGGCGCCGACGTCGTGGTCGGCGGGCACGCGCATCGC
>JBGSXQ010000039.1:0-1997 GCA_041751315.1 Gaiellaceae bacterium
CCGGTAGCCCCGTCGCCGCAAGCCTGCGCACGAGCTCCGCGCGCGTCTCGACGTCGAGGGTCTCGGGCTCGTTCTGCAGCCCGTCGCGCGGCCCGACCTCGTAGATCGTCACGCGCGACCCTGCCGCCACCGTGCCACCCTATCGTTGTAGCCTGGAGGCGATGAGCAAGGCCATCGTGGTGGGAGTCGACGGCTCGGATGCGTCCAGCGCCGCGCTGCGCTGGGCTGCTGACGAGGCGCGCCTTCGTTCCTCGCCGCTCGTCGCGCTGTACGCGTGGTCGTTCATTCCGCCTCAGCCGATCGGTGACCCGGGAATGCTGGCGATCCCTGCCGGCGACCTCACCGCCCAGCTCGGCGCCGAGAGCGACGCTGCGCGAGCGACGCTCGAGGCCGTCGTCTCGGAGGCACGCGACGACCTTTCGGGCGTCGAGATCGAGCAGAAGCTCGTCGAGGGCGAACCTGGTGACGCTCTCGTCGCGGAGAGCGCGTCCGCGGAGCTCGTCGTGGTCGGGTCGCACGGACGCTCCGGCCTCAAGGCGGCGCTCCTGGGCTCCGTCAGCCGGCACGTGATGAGCCACGCCGCGTGCCCGGTTGTGGTCGTGAAGGCCGCCGCCGGCGGCGAGGACTAGACCCGGCCGGACTTCTCCGCCATGTCGCGATCACGGTCGGTGATGCCGCCGGCAGTGTGCGTCCACCAGCGGAGCGTCACCTTCCGGTAGCTGATCGTGATGTCGGGATGGTGGTTCTCGGCCTCCGCCAGCTCGCCGACCCGGTTCACGAACGCCAGCGCTTCCACGAAGCTCGGAAGCTCGAACGTTCGCTCGAGCGCATCGTCGACCACGGTCCAGCCTTCGGGAGTCACGAGAGCAGTATCTACCATCGCCTGACGATGCCGGCCTCGACGGAGAGCGCGCCGGTCGCCGAGGCGGTTGCAGCGCCGCGGCGAGCCGGACGCGAGTACCTCCTCGAGTGGGTGTTCAGGCCGCTCGGCAGCATCATCGTGCCGGCGCTGCGCTGGGCGCGCGTGCCGCCGCTCGCGGTGCTTCTCGCGAACGCCGGAATCGGGCTCGTCGCGGCTCTCGTTCTCGCTCGTGGGGAGCTCGTTCTAGCCGCGCTCCTGCTTCAGGTGAAGACGCTGCTGGACAACATGGACGGCCAGCTTGCGCGCGCGACCGACCAGGTCACCCTCACCGGCCGCTACCTCGACACGTTCGCCGACCTCGTCGTCAACGCTGCCGTCTTCGCCGCGCTCGGATACGTGACCGGCCAGCCGCTTCTCGCAGTCTCGGCCTTCGTCGCGCTGAGCCTCGTCCTTGCGGCGGACTTCAATGCCTCCGAGCTGTATCGGGAGGCGAACGGCATCGCGACTTCAGCGCCCTGCCCGAGCGGTGGCCGGATCGAGCACGCGCTCGCCGCCACCTACGCGGCCGTGTTCGGCCCGCTCGATCGGGCCGTTCGAGCCGTAGCCGCGCGCCGTCTTCGGCCGGCCACCTCATACGACGCGTTCACAGTGACCCTGCTCGCGAACATGGGGCTCACCACCCAGTTGGCCGTACTCGGCGCCTGCCTCGTCTTAGACGTTCCGGGCCTCTACCTCTGGCTCGTCGTCGGCTGTCTGGCGGCGCTCGTCCCACTCCACCTCAGGGCAGAGCTTCGACGCTAGACGGCGCCGCGCAGCGTCACGCGCTGCCCGTTCATCGACGAGGCGGCGTCGGAGCACAGGTAGGCGATCGCCTCTGCGATCTCCTCGGCCGGGGTGTAGGTGGAGAAGTCCTCGTCCGGGCTCTCGGCGCGCATCTGCGGCGTGACGATCGCGCCAACGACGACGATGTTCGCCGTTGCGCCCGTCCCCTTGAAGCGATCCGCGAGCGCGACCGTCCACGTCTCGGAAGCGGCCTTGGCGGCGGCGTACGAGGCGTTCGTATGCGTCGGTGCCTGCGCCTGGCCTGCGGAGACGAGCACGAAGCGACCCCGCCCGCTCGCCATCAGCGCCGGCG
>JBGSXQ010000040.1:0-4687 GCA_041751315.1 Gaiellaceae bacterium
GCGGCGAGTCGGCGCGCATCGAGGGGACGGTCGAGCCCAAGGCGAGCGTGCTCCGCGCAGGCAAGGAGGTGCCGCTCGACGGCGAGGGGCGGTTCAGCATCGAGCTGTCGTCTCCGCCGACAGGTGGAGCGTTCGTCCTCGAACTCGCGGATCGGGCGGGCAATCGAAGCCGGTGGAGGGTGCCGGTGACGGTCATCCCGCGGCGACCCGAGCATCCGGTGCGCTCCGTGCACGTGACGGCGCATGCGTGGGCGGACGAGACCCTGCGAAACGGGGTGCTCGAGCTCGTGCGGGCGAACAAGATCAATGCGATCGAGCTCGACCTGAAGGACGAGTCCGGCATCGTCGGCTGGGATGCACCCGTCCCGTACGGCAAGCGCATCGGCGCCGTCCAGGAGATCTTCGACCTGCAAAAGGCGGTTCGCCAGCTTCACGGCATGGGCGTGCGGGTCATCGGCCGGCTCGTCTGCTTCCGTGACCCGATCCACGCCCAGGCGGCCTGGAGAGCGGGCCGGCGAAGCGAGGTCGTGCAAGCACCTGGCGGCGGGCCGTACGCGGAGTACGGAGGATTCACGAACTTCGCCGACCCGGTGGTGCGGAAGTACAACATCGACATCGCGGTCGCCGCTGCGAAGCTCGGCGTCGACGAGATCCTCTACGACTACATCCGCCGCCCCGACGGCCCCATCTCGTCGATGCGCTTCCCGGGTCTCGAGGGGACGCCCGAGCGGGCGATCACGTCTTTTCTCGAGGATTCGCGCGACGCGCTCCAGGAGACGGGGGTCCTCGTGGGGGCGTCGGTGTTCGGAGTCTCCGCAACCCGACCGAAGGAGGTCGCGCAGCCCATTCCCGGGATGGCGCGCGCCGTCGACTACATCGCACCGATGCTGTACCCGTCGCACTGGGGACCGGGTGAGTACGGCGTCGCCGACCCGAACGGCAGCCCGTACGAGATCGTCCGCCGCTCGCTCGTCGACTTCGTGCGCCAGACGAGGGGGACGGGCGCGCGCGTCGTGCCATGGCTCCAGGACTTCTCGTACGGCCGGGCGTACGGGCCGGCCGAGGTCGCTGCGCAAATCCGCGCCGCAAGCGACGCCGGCCTCGACGAGTTCATCCTCTGGGACGCTGGCGTCACCTATACGGCGGACGCGCTCGCGCCGACCGCGACGCGCCCGAACCTGGAGCTGACGACAGCGCCGCCGAAAGTGCTTCCGGGGCCGAAGCGGCTGGCCGATCCGCGCCCGAGCACACCGACGCCAACCGCGGGCGACATCGGCCCGGTGAGCGGCCTGCCGCCGAACGAGCTGGGAGTCGTGCCTGTGGTCATGTATCACGAGATCCGACCCGATCGCGTCGGGCCGTACGACCAGACGCCGACGGAGTTTCGGGCGGAGCTCGACTATCTCTGGAGGAAGGGCTACGCCCCCGTCCTCGCGTCCGACTTCGTCGAGGGGCGAATCGGCGTTCCCGCCGGGAAGAGCCCTGTCGTCCTCACGTTCGACGACTCGACCACCTACCAGCTCACGCTCGGACAGGACGGAAGACCTGCGAAGGACACGGCCGTGGGCATCCTGCTGGACTTCGCCCGCGAGCACCCTGGATTCGAGCCCAAGGCGACGTTCTACGTCTTGCGCGAGCCCTTCGGCGGGACAGCGCGTTCGCCGGACTACCTCCGCTGGCTCGTCGCGAACGGCTTCGAGCTCGGAAATCACTCTCACGATCACACGCCACTCGCAACGCTGTCGCCCGCGGCCGTCCAGCGCCAGCTCGTCGCGGGCGCTCGTGTGATCGAGAACGCGGTTCCCGGCTACCGGATCAAGACGATGGCGCTTCCGCTCGGCTCCATGCCCGAACCGGCGCAGCTCGCTGTCCGTGGTCGCTTTGGCGGCCGGTCCTACGGCCCCTACGCGGTCTTCCTCGTCGGCGCGAATCCCGCCCCGTCGCCGTATTCGAAGCAGTTCGATCCGGCGGCGATCCCGCGTATCCGGAGCTCGCACCTGCCCTGGTCGTCCGCCGAGGAGTACACGTTCGCGTACTGGATCCGCGCGCTCGAGGAGAACCCGAATCAGCGATTCGTCTCGGACGGAGACTCGGCCACCGTGACCGTCCCCGCCGGCGCGGAGGACGACGTCGCCCCACGCTTCCGCAAGCGGATGAGGGTCGGAGCGTGAGGCGTCGACCCGAGTCGGTCGCGTCTCTGCATCGGTTGGAATTGGCTGAGCCGCGGCGCGCGTGATCAGATCCAGCCCGCGCGGCACCGAGGCTGCTCGTGCTGGGGTGCGCGTAGCCGTTGGTAGGGGGTGACGTAGGGACGCGGCCAGCGTCAGAGCTCGGGCTGCCAGGCACGGTTCTCGGGCGACCAGATTCCCGTGAGCGACGTACTACCGAGGACCGGATCGAGAAGTGCAGCTGCAGCTGCGTGTCCGTCGTTGAGATCGGTCGACAGCTCGACCGGCGCGGCGAGCTCACGAAAGGCGACGGCCCACTCAGTCGGGGGCGCCGGAAGCTCCTTCGGAGGGTCGTGCTCCGCACGGCTGTCGAACGTCGTGGCGATCGCCTCTCGGAGCCTCGTGGCATCGAGTGCGAAGAGACTGGCGATCAGCGCGAGGTCGAGGAGATCCTTCACGCGCGTGCTTGGTCGCGAGTCCTGATAGCGACGGGTGTACGCGTGCAGCTTCTCGGCAACCTGAAGCTCGAGCGGCATTGTCGGCACTGAGACAGGGTCGATCTCCGCGAATGCCAGGAGATCCGACGTCATGATCGTCTCCGGATCCGTGATCGAATCGCTGCGAACACCGACGTCGAGAGCGAATGTGTCGAAGGTTCGGCCGGCGAGAGCGGCGGTCACGCGGAAGCGATAGCTCCCGCCGAGCTGATTGGGCGGAGTGCCGCTCCGTTCGATCTGAAACGAGAAGTAGTCATCGGCGTCTGTGGCGGCGGCATCGAGCAGGGTGTCGAGCAGCTCCTCCGAGGCCGCCTGCCAATCGAGGTCAATGTCGCGGGTTGTGCGCGCACGTTCGGCAAGCCGCAGGTCGAGGGCGAATCCGCCCTTGAGCACCCAGTGGCCCGGTGCGGTGATCGTTAGCCGAAGCAGAAAGCGGTCGAAGACCACACGCTTGCGGTCGCGAGCGGTGTCAGCTCCAGTAGGCGCTCGACTGCGCAGACGCTCTTCGAGCGCTTGGCGAAACGCAGTTGCGTCTGCGTACTTCATGCCGCCACACGCTCGAGCACGCGACCGATGAACTCCCGCACGCGTGCGGGACGGCCAGCAGTCGCGGCGCGCAGCCGACGCGGAGTTGTCATACCACGTTCGAGGGCTTGGTCGACGGCGAGTTCGATCTGGTCCGGCTCAGTTCCAGCCTCGAGTGAGTCCACGATGCTGTCCTCCGGGCTCGTCGTCGGCACTCCGTCCAGCGTCCGGATCGCTCCGAGCTGTGCCGGACGCGCGGAGGTATGAAGTCGAACGCCAGGGCGCGGACGCTGCCCGCGCTGGGCTCGAGGCACGGTCAGGTGGATGGCCCGCGGTATCACGTCCGAGAGCTGGTACAGCTCGAGCGCGCTCTCGTGGGAGACGACGGCTGGTGCGTCTCGCAGTGGGAGCCAGGCCGCCATGACATGCTCGTGCGGGGTGGAGGGGAAGTGCCGTATCCGATACAGACCACGGCGAACCCGGGCGAAGCGCCCGTGCGGGCGGGCATGGTGACGAAGGGTGGTCCGTGCCATGCCTGCGTCGAGCGCCTGTCTCGCCGTGAAGTAGCCAGCTTGTGACTCAGCAAGCCGGTAGAGAGCATCATGGTCGACCAGGTCAGACATATGATCTAAAGAGTAGCTCTAAAGTCGGACTCGGAATGTCGCGATGCGTAAGCGCGGCGGGCGTCGGCTCATGTATCTGTCTGTCGATGCCTATGGAGGGCGGATCCCCGACGCGTCGCCGACTGGTTCCTCGAGGCGTTTCCGGACGCCGAGGTACGCCTCGCTCGAAGGCAGTGAGCGTCGCGGGCTGCTCGCTGAGTCGGCTAGAATAGGCCCGGATTGAGCGCTTTCCGAACGTTGGAGAGCGTGGGTTGCAAAAAAGCTGTAAAAGTACCTGCAAATCGGCACACTTTGGGCGGTTAGCTCAGTTGGGAGAGCACCAGCTCGACAAGCTGGGGGTCACTGGTTCGAGCCCAGTACCGCCCATGGCTTAGATAGAAGGTTTGCGGGACACGAGAGGGGCCGAGTGGCCCCTTTCGCATCTTCTCTGTCAGCGCCTTGTCAGCAGATTCGTCCAGAACAATCTTCAACACGCTCACGATCACGCGCGGCCCTCAGCTGTCGATTGCGGGAAGGCGAGGTTAGCGGCGGTCAGGGCACCAACCATGCGGGTTTGCGCCATTCCTCGAGATCCACGGCGGGGTCGGGTGGTGGGCTCACGTCCTCCTAATGACAGCGCCCAGCGCAGGGGCCAGGTCACCACGGTCGCCGACCTCGATGTCGCCGAGCCCGAGCCACCCGGCGAGGTCGCGCAGCTCCAGGGCCAGCTCTTCCACGGTCTGAGGCGGCGCCCAGGGTTCGGAGTAGGCCGCCTTGACCAGGAGCACGCGTGCCTTCCGGTCAGCCTTCAGGTCGACGCGACCGACGATCTGGTCGCCGAGCAGGAAGGGCAGCACGTAGTAGCCGAACTGCCGCTTGGGCTCGGGCACGTAGA
>JBGSXQ010000041.1:0-8555 GCA_041751315.1 Gaiellaceae bacterium
GCTTCGGCGTGCTGCAGGCGCTCCTCGCGCACCTGCTCGCAGCGTGTGGCGACGACCGCTCGGCAGTGCTCGACGCGTCCGACCTCGCAGCGCGCTTCACGATCCCCCTCGCAGAGCTTCAGGACCACCTCTCCCTCCTGAACCTCGTGAACTTCGGTGGCGGCTGCTACGCGGTGTACGCGGAGCAAGACGGCGACACCATACGTGTCGAGAAAGAGCTCTACGGGGACGTCTTCAGGCGACCACCCAAGCTGACGCCGCTGGAGGCGCGGGCCATCCACCTAGCCATGGAGTACGTTGGCCCGACCATTGCCGCCGACGCGCACACGCCCCTGAAGCGGGTACGCAAGAAGCTCGAGGAGACGTTCGGTCGGTTCGACCTCGCGGGCCCGCCCGAGCCGCGTTATGCGTCTGCCGAGGAGGCACTCGTCCGTGTCCTCTCAGAGGGTGTCGACAAGAGGACGGTCGTCGAGATCGAGTACATGAAGGACGGCGACGAGAGCCCCAGCGTGCGCCAGGTGGAGCCCTACACGATCGAGCGTGAGCTTCCTGTCTGGCGGGTGCACACCTGGGATCTCACGGTCGACGCAGCGCGGACGTTTCGCCTTGACCGCATGCGCTCCGCGAAGCTCACAGGGGACCGCTTCGAAGCGCGCGACGGCTTCGACCCGTCGTATCTGCGCGACCCGCGGGTGGCCCGGATGCTCCATTCTCCGGAGGTCGCCCGCTGGAAGCTCGAGCGAGGCGCACGCCCGCTCACCGACGGCTCCGCAATCGCGGACGTCCCGTACAAGACCGAGGAATGGCTCCTCTCGGAGGTTCTCGCCGACCGCGGCGAGACGGTCGTTCTCGAGCCGCAGCGTCTGCGCGACATCGTCGCCAAGCGCGCACGGCGGCTTCAACGGGAGCTCGGGCGCGTCCCGAGCGGCCGCTGAGCGTCACGTAGTCGTCACGAGAGCGTCACGATTTGCGCACGGAGGCGCTCGTTGCTCAACGGCGGCGCTACCGTTGTCGTACTAGCCAACAAAGGAGTACGACATGAGGCTGTTTCGAGTGACGCATCGCGCACGGGCGCTCGCGACCGTCGGCGCAACAGCGGGCGTCGTTGCTGGGTTCGCCACGTTCTCCGTCGCGACGGGCGCGGTCGGATCGGGCACATCGACGCCCCGTGCCGTCTTCGACGTAACGCACTCGCCGCCGCTTCTCACCGTTTCCGGCGAGGATGCGGAGCTCGTGTACGACGTCCACTGCGCGGCGCCGGGAGTCGAAGACCCCGAAGCCGGTTGTGACGTCGCGGGTACGGCTTTCGTGCGTGCAGGCAATGAAACGGCGTTTCAGGCGGTCCCGCTTCTCCGCGATCGATCTGCTGGGCAGATGATCGCGCGCGTCCCCGCCGCGCTGTCAGAGGCAGATGCATTCGAGTACTACGCCGAGCTCGATTCGGACATGGCGGAGTCGGCGATCACCCTCCCACCCGGCGGCCCAACAGCACCTACCGTGTCGCGCCGCCTCGGCGAAGCCGTACCCGTCGTCGATCTGGGCCGTCATCCGTTCGGGAACGCGCGCCGTGCTGGAGAGCGGGTCGCCCACGCATCGTGGGGCGACGGGCCGGCCAACGCCGGCCTCGAAGCCGGGCGCAACCTCGGCCCGATCGGCGCTTCTGCCTTCGACGTGGACACGGCCGGGAACGTCACGATCCTCGATCACGCACACCGACGGCTCCTTCGCTGGGCGAAGGGAGGTCGCTCTCCTTCCCAAGTGCCAGTCTCGATCAACGGCACGATCGCCGATCTCGCGGTGTCCGACGACGGCTCGCTCTACGTTCTCGAGACGACATCCCGCGACGGCCGCACGCCACTCGTGCGTCGATTCGACGACGCAGGTCGCGAGCTGGAAGCGATCGAGTCTGCCGAGCGGGGCCCCGCGCAGATCCGAATCGGCCCAGACGGACCGCTCGTCCTGCAGCGCCCGTCGCACCAGTGGATGCCCGTGAGCGTCGGGGGGATTCCGGCATCGCAGGCGGTACAACGCAGGAGCGCTCGGTCGGGGCGCACTCTGCGCTCGGGTGCGGAAGTCGTCATGCTCCGCCAGGACCGCGAGCTTCGGGTCGCACTCGTCGCCCGCGGGTCCATCGCACGTGCGTGGCGCGTCACGAGCGAGACGCCTATCGGCGAGGTTCAGCTTGCGGAGCCCGTCGACGGACGCTTCGTGGTAGTGCTGCGCGTATACGACGATCGCTCGGACGAGTTCGTGATCCTTCTGCTGGATCGTCATGGCCTCGTCTCGCGCACGACGCTCGACTCGAGCGACTGGGCGGAGACAGCTCCACTCGGCCGATTCCGAGTCGTTGGCCGGAGCCTCTATCGGCTCGGGTCGACACCCGCAGGCGTATTCGTCGAACGCTTCGACCTGGAGGTGCGCTGATGACGATCAACCGGGCACTGGTAGCGACGTTTGCCGTCGCGTTCGTGTTGGCTTACGCGGGCACAGCGACCGCGTACCACACGCGCTTCGTCTCGGACAACTGCAACTACGCCTCCCCCACCCCCACGAGCTACATCACACGAGACGGGTCGGCCACGGTTGCACTGCGCGCGCGCCACGAGGGCTATCAGTGGGCCGGTGGCTGCTGGAACGACAACGACCGCGACGACTCTCCCAACGACCCCACGACCGACGCCGGCACAGGCGGCGAAGGCGGCGACTGCTCGGGGTTCACGTTCAAGGTGTGGCGCGAGGCGCTCGACACGTCGGACGCGAGCTACCACCAGTGGGGAATGCTCCGCTACGTGCACGGGCCGTACACGGCTGCGGCGTTCAAGGCAGGCTCGGGTGCGCCGAACGTCACCGCCTCGAAGTCGAGCCTGATCAAGATGGACGCGCTCGCGAGCGACGGTCACATCGGGTTGATCTACGCCGTGAACCCGGACGGGAGCGATCAGATCATCGAGGCGAAGGGCGAGGCCTACGGAACGAACATCTGGACCCGGACGTACCGCGGGACCTCGAGCTACAGCGGCGTTCGTCGCACCGGGTGGAGCTCCTGAGGTGATGGCGGCGAGGTGCGGCGCGATGCGTCTCGCCGCCGTCACCCTCGTCTGCGCCTCCGTCACAGCATGCGAGCACTCCGCCTCGAAGCCTCCGGCGCGGCTCGTCGACGGGACGCCCGCCGGAGCTGCTTCGGTCGAGCTCGAGGACGTCGACGTCGCGTCCGTGGTCACCGCTGCTGACACTGGCGCCTCCACGAAGCTCCGGTGCGACGCGGCATCAGGGGCCGAGCGGATCGTCGAGCGCATCGGCGTCGACGGGGCGAGTCTCACAGCCGTCGAGCCCGGCGGCCGAGCCGCGCACGCCTGCGACTTCACCCGTCTCGACGTCCGCCCCTGTGGGGTCGGTTACGGCCGCCTCGAGAACGGCGGGCCTACTGACCCGAGGCTCAGCCTGACCTGTCGAAACAGCGCAGGGAGTCCACTCGCGTTCGCATGGGTGGCGCCCGCTCGAGGCGTGGCGTATGTCGCGGTCGCTCAGTCCGGCTATGTCGAGGTCTATCCCGTCGCCGGCGACACTCCCGTGCGAGTGACGGCGCTCGATGTCGACCTCGAGCTCGCTCGAGCGCGGCTCGAGATCAGCGAGCACGGCGTCGACGGACGGCGTCTTCGCGCATACACGCTCGTGGCTCAGGTGGCCGGATGAGCACTCGAGCCGGGCAGCGTGATCGTGAAGGTCGAGCCCGCGTTCGGAGTCGATACGACCGTGAGCGTTCCACCGTGAGCCTCGACGATCGCGAGCGCGAGTGGCAGACCGAGCCCCGAGCCCGGAGTGCTCACGTCGAGCCGAACACCGATCTCGAAGATGCGACCGAGCTGATCGGCCGACATACCCCTCCCGCTGTCCGACACCGACAATGCAATCCCTGTGTCGACGCGCCAGGCAACGACGACGACTGGGCTTCCGCCGGCCCCGTGGAGAACGGCGTTTGCGAGAAGGTTGTCCAGCGCCTGCCGGAGACGCACGGGATCACCGTCCACGAGCGGCAGATCAGCCCCGAGCCGAATCTCGGCTTCGGCGCCTCCCAGGCGCAGCGCGGACACAGCGTCGCTCGCGAGCGCGCCGACGTCGACGGGCTCGGGACGCACCGATGCGACCGCCAGGTCTGCCACGATGCGCTGGATAGCCGCGCTAGCAGCGAGCGCAAGCCGCACCAGCTCCCGCCGGCCGAGCGGCGCACCGGACGTCTCTCGGGCCGCCTTCGCGACAGCCGAGAGCGCTGCCACGGAGCTTCGAACCTCGTGCACGAGAACGGAGAGCCGTTCGGCGTCGATGCCGGTCAGCGGGCACGCTCCCGTATTCTGGCGCTCGCCCACTGAGCGGTCTCGCGCACGATCGGGTCGGCGTCGTCGAAGTGCCGCTCGACCGCTGGCATCAGCGCTGCGCTGCCGACGTTCCCGGCAGCGACGAGCGCGTTTCGACGAAGCCAGCGAGAGTCGTTGCGAGGGACGTAGAGACGATCGAACGCCTCGACGAGCTCGCCACCGTCGCGCTCCAGCCAGTCGGCAAGCGCAACGCGGCCCGATGTCCCGGGGTCGAGACCGCCCCGGCGCTTCTCGACTCCACGGTTCCACGGGCACACCTCCTGGCAGATGTCGCAGCCGTAGACCATCTCGCCGAGCTCCGCGCGGTACGACTCGGGAATCGCCGCAGGCGCCTGTGTCCAGTACGAGAGGCACTTCGTCGCATCCAGCGCTCCCGGGTCGTCGAGCGCCCCGGTCGGGCAGGCCTCGATACACAGCCGGCAGTCGCCGCAGTCGAGCTCGAGCGGAGGCGACGGCTCGATCTCGACTTCTGTCACGAGGACGCCGAGCACGACCCAGGAGCCGTGCCGGCGCGTGATCGCCATCGTGTTCTTCCCGTAAAACGCGACACCCGCACGCACCGCCGCCTCGCGATCGACGTGGTCGTTGTCGTCGACGAACACCCGATAGGCGCCGCCGAGCCGCCTTCCGAGCTCGTCGAGCTGGTCTCGCAGCTCTGCGTACTCGTCCGCCCACGTGTACCTGGGCAGCCGACCCTCGTCCACGCGAGAAGCCCGACCGTCGCGGTAGTAGCACCGTGCCGCTGCGATCACGCTGCGCGCACCCTCGACGAGAAGCTCGGGATGACACGACACTTCGGGCTGCGACATCGTGAACCGCATGTCCGCGAACAGGCCGCGCTCTCGGCGCTCGCGGATGTGACGCTCGGTCGTCTCGTAGGGAGCAGCCGCCGCGACGCCGACGGCGTCGATGCCGAGCGCCGTCGCCAGCTCCGTCAGCTCGGCGCCGGTCATGCGAGGATTGTGCCTCGTGAAGGCAGTGCGCATCCACGAGGACGGCGGGCCCGAGGTCCTCCGGTACGAAGACGTCGACGATCCCGCGCCCGGCGAGGGCGAGGTCCTGGTCGAGCTCCGCGCCGCCAGCCTCAACCACCTCGACATGTGGGTGCGCAAGGGCCTGCCGTCCGTCCCCAAGCCGCGCATCCTCGGAGCCGACGGTGCGGGCATCGTCGCCGCACTCGGGCCTGGCGTGGACGGCTTCGCGATCGGCGACCGTGTCGTCCTGAATCCCGGGATCCCGCACGACGACCGGATCACCGTAGTCGGAGAGCACACGGACGGCACGTACTGCGAGTTGAAGGCAATCCCGGCAGCGCAGCTCTATTCACTCGACGACTCGCTCACTTTCGAGCAAGGCGCGGCATTTCCGCTCGTCTACGAGACCGCCTACCGCATGCTCGTGACGCGGGTAGGACTGCGCGAGGAGGAGTGTGTGCTCATCTGGGGGATCGGCGGCGGCGTCGCGCTCGCGTCATTCGAGATCGCCCGGGCACTCGGTGCCCGCACGATCGTCACCTCGTCGAGCGACGAGAAGCTCCAGCGCGCAATCGACCTCGGCGCCGACGTGGCCGTCAACCACACCGACGGCGACGTCGTCCAGGCGGTGAAGGACGCCAGTGGCGGCGTGGGGGCGAACGTGGTGGTCGAGACGGTCGGCGAGGCGACGTGGGAGCGCTCGCTCGCCTCCGCTGCGCAGGACGGACGCGTCGTCGTGTGCGGCGCAACGTCGGGCCACAGCCCACCCGCGCGGCTCTACCGGCTCTGGTGGAAGCAGCTCACCGTCGCCGGCTCCACCATGGGACTGCCGTCGGACTTCGAAGGCGCGTACGACCTCATCCGATCGGGCCGGGCGCGCGTGCACATCGACAGCACCTACCCGCTCGCCGACGTGGCGAGCGCCCACGAACGCCTCGAGTCCGCGTCGCAGTTCGGAAAGATCGTCCTCACGATCCCGGACTGACGAGCGCTAACCGAAGCCGAGGATGAACTTGGCGTCTTCCGACATCCGATCGGGCGTCCACGGCGGGTCGAACGTGAGCTCGGCCTCCACCTCCGAAACTCCCGGCACGCTTCGCGCTGCGTCCACGATCGCCTCGGCGATCATGGCGCCGGCTGGACACCCCATAGACGTGAGGCTGTAGGTGATCTTCACGCTCGGCCCGGCCACCTCCACGTCGTACATGAGGCCGAGCTCCACGATGTCCATCCCGAGCTCTGGATCTTCGACTCCATGGAGAGCCTCGACGACGTCCTCCCGCGTGACCATGCGGCAAGTGTAGAGGCGGCGCGCTAGGCGACGGCGACGAGCTGATCGGCGCGTCGCAGCACGAGGTCGAGGACGTCGCCGATAGCGCTCTCGAGCGAGTCGTTGTAGATCACAGGAATGTCGTGCCTGCCCGCCCGCTCGATGAGGTAGTCCTGAATCTCGCGGATCTGCGGGAGCGAATCGAGGTACTTCTCGAGCGGCCTGAGCCCCTCGGTCGCGTGGTCGCGGACCCAGAAGTGGCTGCGATGAAGGTTCTCGTCCTCGATCGCGACGACACACTGGACGACGAACGCGCCCGGGTAGTCGACCTCGACCATTCCCGGCACGAGGTGCACGCCTTCGAGCACGATCGACCACCGCTCGGTGGCCGCCCGCTCGAGCGCCGCGTCGACCCCCACGAGCACGTTTCGCGTCTGGTCGAGGAAACCCAGGATCGCCGCGTCGCCGGACTCCTCCTCCTCGGCACGAGTCAGAGCGAGCCTCGCCTCGAAGCTCGAATAGTGAACCGACGGCATGAACTCCTTCGAAAAGAACGTCCGCATCGTCTGGCGGATGAAGTCGGTCGATGTGACGCGCGTGATCCCGAGACGATGCGCGGCCTCGGTGGCAATCGTCGACTTGCCCGTCCCGGTCGCGCCACCGACGAGGAGGAGAAGCGGCTCGTCGAGGCGCTGCAACGCGTCGAGGCGCCGCAGCCGGCGGACGGTTCGTGCAGCCTCTTCTTCGCCGATGAGCTCGGAGGCGAGCTCACCGAGGCGGTCGAGATCGAGGGAAAGCGCGCCACGCTCGGCGAGGTCGCGATCGGCGCGTCGCGCGACGAGGTACGCGCGCTCCGGGTCGAGCCCGGTGACCACCAGCGCCCGCGCCATGAGCCCCTTCGAGAACGGAACCTCGTCGCCCAGGGGCAGTGGAACCCGGTAGCGGCGCTCGCTCACACCCGGAATTTGGCCATTTCGAGGAGCCTCTCGTCAAGGTCCGGCTCACCGGGCGCCGAGACGACGTCATTCGCGGCGAGGACGACTTGCGCACCACGGACGAGCGCGGCCTCGGCGACGACGTCGATGGCCGCTGCCTTCAGCTCCACCAGGTAGACGTCGGCAGAGATGCTTGCCAGCTCGTCGCGCAGTGCAGCTCGGTTCGCCAGGTTGCCGGAGACGTGCGCGACTCGAGCACCGTGTGCGCCCTCGAGATGCTCCCCAAGTCGCCGGTGAGCCGACTCCGGCGCGGCGCAGAAGTACGCCACGCTGCGACCGCGCACGTCGTCCAGCGGTCTCGGGCGCAGAGTCGTCGCAATGACCCCAGTGCCAGGCCTCACGACTCGCGCGACCCGCTCGCGGACATCCTCCCAGGCACACCCAGCATCCGCCATGGTCACCACCACGAGATCGGCGACGAGGAGTCGGTACACATTCAGGTACCCGGCCGCGACGGCTGGATCCTGGTGGCCTCCGACGACGACGACCGTCCGATCGGCGGCAATCGGCGGAAGGGCCGCGCCGCTGCCGTCGAAGACGACGACGTCGGGACTCAGCCCAGCAGCGACCACGGCGCCTTCCGCGACGTTCGAGGTGGCGACGGCGCCGGCCAGTCCTCCACCGCAGCGACGGCACCCAACGGTGGAGACGCCAACCAGCGCTGCCGTCTCGAGGTGATCCGATGCAGCATGCCTTCCCGCTCGCGAGAGCTCGACGAGAGCCTCGACGGTCGGCGGCACGGTGACGACCTCCGGCTCCGGCGGGCCTCCCCGACCCATTGCCACGACGACGACGTCGTGCTCCGCGGAGAGGAGCCGCGCCAGATGTCCGGTCACTGCCGTCTTGCCGACACGCTTTCCGGTCCCGACCACCGCGATCGAAGGCAGGCTGAAGGGCGCGCGCTCCGGCGGCTCGAAGCGAAAGTCCGCTCCCACGTACGGCA
>JBGSXQ010000042.1:0-9604 GCA_041751315.1 Gaiellaceae bacterium
CGCCGGTGAACCGCTCGGCGACAGGCACGTCGAGCTCCGCGAAGCGTGCGCTCGTGACGAGGAGCGCTCGGGCCACTCGGAGCTCCTCGAGCAGTGGCTCGACCTCGGAGAGACCCCGGCGGACGATCACGACAGGCGCCCCCGCGCGAACTCGACGAACGCCTCCGCGACCCGCGTGCGCGCACGTCCCGTGGCCGTCGCGAGCGAGATCTGGCGTGTCGCCTCGAGACCCTCGACGCGAGCTTCCTCGAGTGTTCCTGCCACAAGCTCCGACTCAACGGCGGTTCGCGAGATGAACGTCACGCCGTACCCGGCCTCCACTGCGCGGCGGACCGACTCCTGCAGCCCGAGCTCGAGGCGCACGTCGAGATCGCGGAGCCTGATGCCTCGTCGCCGAAGCGCATCCTCGACGATCTGTCGGACTCCGGCGCCCTCCTGCATGAGAATGAGCGGCGCCTCACGGAGCTGTTCCAGCGTCACCGTCTGGCCGGAGAACCGGTGCCCGGGTGGGCACACGAGGATGACCTCATCCGCGAAGAACGGCTCGAAGCGCACGCCCCGATGCCGTCGTGACGCCCCCACGATCCCGAGCTCGAGCTCGCGTGCGGCGACGCGCTCGACGACCGAGTGCGTGTCCGAAACGGTGAGGAACACCCTCACATCCGGGTTCTGTCGCTGGAACTCGCCGAGAACGACCGGAACGACGACTGCCGCCGGACCGGTCGACGCGCCGAGAACGAGCTCGCCACCAAGCGCGCCCTCGCCCGACGCCGATACGTCGGCCACGAGCTGATCCTCGAGCGCGAGCATCCGCTGAGCCCCACGATAGAGCTTCCACCCGGCCTCGGTTGGCTCGACGCGGCGGCCGGAGCGATCGAGGAGCTGCACACCGAGCCGCTTCTCGAGTGCCCTCACCTGGAGGGATACGGCCGGCTGCGTGACGCCTAGCCGCTCGGCAGCCTGCGAGAAGCTGCGGCGCTCCACGACCGCGCAGAACGCCGCCAGCTGCCGCGTATCCATAAGCGAACCTTATCCAGTGGCGTCAGAACACGCCGCGCTCGGCGAGCCAGTGCTCGAGTAGCGGATCCGTGAGCTCGGGACCGGCGGCGGCGGTAATCCGCACCTCCGCCTTGCCGACCAGGCCAGACAGAGCGCGGCCCACGCTGCCGCGCCGAAGGCCGAGAAAACGCAGCGTCTCCTCCGCGTACAGCGTCCGGGACGAAGCCGCGAGTGCCACGCTCACGCGCTGCTCGTTCACCGAGAAGGACTCCCATCTGGCGCGCAAGGCCGGCTCGGCGAGGGCGAGAGCGCGCTCGCGGGCGTCCACGAAGGCCGTCTCGTCGCCCGCCGACCCGAGCGGCACGAACTCCCAGAGATGGTGGGCGATGAGCATCACGCGCTGTGGATGGCCGCGCGCGAATTGAATGAGCGGATCCAACGCGCTGCCGACGTCGCGTCCGGTGAGCCGAAAGCGCTCTTCGATTACGGTCGCCGTCACGTCGTCCGGAAGCGGATCGAGCTCCACGGGCACTGCGTGCTCGAGCAACGGTCGTGACGGATCCTCGAATAGCCGCTCCATCAGCGTCGGCGCCGATCCGGCGAACGTATACGAGGCCACGCCCGACTGGTGCTGGATGACGCTGCGCAGCATGCCGTCCGCGCCGTCGACGCGCAGCAAATCCTGAAACTCGTCGAACGCAACCAGGCTCCGTGCGCCGGTGCGCTCGTGCACCTTCGCGGGAAGATCGAGCAGACGAAGGAACACGCTCTCGACGTCGATGCGCGGGTTCGACTGGAGAGACGCAGTGAACCCGCCGGCGCCGAGCGACAGCCCGACCTTCCACGACCGGAAGAGGGCGTCGACCGTTCGCCGGATCGGCCCTTTGAGCGAGCGATCGTAGGCGCGCTCGATTCGCACGACGGTGCTCGAGAGCGAGAGCACGCCTTCGAGATCGACGAGCGCGGTCGACCAGCCGGCATCCGCCCCCTCCTTCAGTGCGCGACGCAGGAGGCTCGTCTTTCCGTAGCGCCGCGGGGCTACGAGGCGCGACGCGTGCCCGCCCTCGGCCAGCGCGACGAGACGAGCTGCTTCGGCGTCCCGGTCGATCATCTCGTCGGCCAGCAGCTCGCCTGCGATGCGAAACGGATTGGCCGGGGCGCGCCTTGCCATGGGGACAGTCTGCCCGAGTTGAACTGAATTGTCTACAAAATGTAGGCAGATCTGTCTGCTACCTGTAGACACTCTGCTACGGTCGCCGACGTGCACGTCTGGATCGACGTCTCGAACTCGCCGCAGGTGCTCGTCTTCCGGCCGCTGATCGCACTCCTCCTCGCGCGCGGCCACACGGTGGAGGTGACGGCGCGAGACTATGCCCAGACGCTAGGCCTGCTTCGCCTCCACGAGATCCCGCATGAGGTCGTTGGACCGCCGCATGCGGGAGGAAGCGCCGTGAGCAAGGCGCGGGCGATGGGCGGCAGGTTCGCTGCGCTCCGGCGATGGGCGCGCGCGCGCGAGTTCGATCTCGCTCTCTCCCACGCCTCGCACGAGCTCCCGCTCGTCGCTCGCTCACTCGGCATCCCTGCCGTGTATGCGTTCGACTACGAGTTCGCGCGAGTGCAGCACGGACTTGGGAGTAGAGCGGCGCGGCGCGTCGTCGTCCCCGACGCGATCCCGCAAGAGCGCCTCGGCCGGCTCGGGGCATCGAAGCGCAAAGTGCGCCGCTACCCCGGCCTGAAGGAGGAGTACTACCTTGCAGGTTTCGAGCCGGATGTAACCGTGCCCGACGCTCTCGGTCTCGATCGCACGCGCGTACTCGCCGTCGTTCGGACACCTCCCGACGTCTCCCTGTACCACCGACACGGAAATCCGCTTTTCGCCGATCTGCTCGAGCGGCTTGGTACGGATCCCGGTGTACACGCAGTCGTACTCCCCAGGACCGAGGAGCAGCGACGCGCCGTCGCGAGTCCCGCGCTGCCGTCACTGGTCGTCCCCAAGGAGCCCGTAGACGCGCAGAGCCTCGTCGCTCTGTCGGACCTCGCCATATCCGCCGGCGGGACGATGAATCGCGAGGCAGCCGCCCTCGGAGTTCCCGTCTACACGACCTTCGCGGGCCGGCTGGGAGCAGTAGACGAGGGTCTCGTCCGCGAGGGGAGGCTCGAGGTCCTCCGGAGCGTCGACACACTCCCGGTGGAGAAGCGAGCGGACGCGCGCGGACGTCGAGAGCGGGATCCTGCCATCCTCCTCGACCTCCTGCTGACCGCACCGTAACGGTTGCCAGTTGTCTGGGGACGGGCTGTCTGCTTAGGTACCTCGGTAGCGATTCGTGTCGGAGGGGGAGATCATGTCTGGAAGGAGGCTCGGCGCTAGCTAGCGTCCGCGCCGCAGAGGACAAAACACCCTAAAGGGAGGGGAAATGGCCACGAAGACGGTGGATCGGCGTGGGTTCCTGCAGCGTGTTGCGATTGCGGCCGGGGGTACAGCCCTCTGGCCGTTCGCGGATATCGTCGCCGGAACGGCGCAGGCGGCGTCGGGATTCAGGGAGCTCGGCCCCGTCGCGGACTTGCACGACGGAAAGATACGGTTGCACCTGCCCGAAGGTTTCCAGTACCGCTCGTTCCACGACAACGACGGACCTCCGGTCGTCCTCACCGACGGCACCACACTCCCCGGCCGGCACGACGGCATGGCCGCGTTTCCCGGCCCCGAAGGTAAGACCTGGCTCGTCCGGAACCACGAGGTCAACGGGCCGGCGGCGGCGTTCGGCCCAGGCGAGCCGTACGACGCGATGACGGCAGGCGGGACGACGACCACGCTGGTGGACGGGCGCGGCGTCGTCTCACAGTCCTTCACGAGCCTCAACGGCACCCAGATGAATTGCATGGGGGGTCACATGCCGTGGGGTAGCTGGATCACCTGCGAGGAGACGGTCAACGGCCCCGACGGCGGGGCCGACTTCACGCGCGCTCCAAATACGGCGCTCGAGCAGCCGCACGGCTACATCTTCGAGGTGCCGGCGGGCGGGCAGTCGGATCGCCAACCGATCAAAAGCGCCGGGCGCTTCGCGCACGAGGCCGTCGCGTTCGACCCGAAGGGCGGCATCCTCTACCTGACCGAGGACAACTTCGGGTTCCCGTCGGGCTTCTATCGGTACATCCCGCCGAGCAACCCGATGCAGACCGGCGGCCTGGCCGACGGTGGCCGCCTCCAGATGCTCGCGGTCGCAGGGACGCCGCAGGCCGACCTGGCCAGGTCGCAGCCGCGGCGGGCGACGTACCGCGTGACGTGGGTCGACATCGAGGAGCCTGACTTCTTGTTCCCGTACACGCCGGGTGTTCCCGCGCCGACGTCGAACAACGACGCCATCAACTTCGTCGGCAACCAGGGCCGCGAACAGGGCGCCGCGTGGTTCTCGCGGATCGAAGGATGCGTGTACGACAACGGCGTCATCTACTTCTGCTGCACCCAGGGCGGAGGCGCGCCCGAGGCGAGCTTCGGTCCGATCGGCAACGGCTTCGGCAACGGCTTCGGCCAGATCTGGGCGTACCGGATCAATGCAGAGGTCTTGCAGCTCATCTACGAGTCGCCAGGCAACTCCGCACTCGATCTTCCCGACAACGTCGCGATCCGCAGCGGCCGGGGGACTCTCGTCCTGTGCGAGGACGGCCCTGTCGACAACTACCTGCGCGGGCTCAACCGGGGCGGCCAGATCTTCGACATCGCCCTGAACCGCCTCACGCGCAATGACAACGGGGCGCCGCGGTTCGGAGAGGAGTTCGCGGGCGCGACCTTCAGCCCCGACAGCCAAACGCTGTTCGTCAACATCCAGGCCTCTCTGGGGATCACGTTTGCGATCTGGGGGCCCTGGGAGCGACTCGGCGTCTGAGAGTGCGGAGACGGGCGGCGGCCCGCGTTCACACGCGCGGGCCGCCGTCCGGTTCGTATTTGAATCCGAGCTGGTAGCCGGGCTCAGGTCGGCTCGGAGGCCGCCGCCTCGACGGCGTCCGCGAGGGCACCGTTCCGTCGCGGCGAGCCGCAGATGGAGGTCAGTCGGCCGATCAGCTCGAGCGTCTCGCCGGCTTCGATGAGCCGCGCGAGCTCGTCGAGCTCGTCCTCGAGCCAGTGCTGGTCGATCGGGGGGCGCGTCACGAGCATGATCGCCTCGTATGACGAAGGCGTGACACTCTCGGTGTCCGACCACAGCTCCTCGTGCAGCTTCTCGCCCGGCCGCGGGCCGACGAACTCGATCGCTACGTCGCGCCCCGGCTCCTTGCCGGAGAGCCGGATCATCGTCTCCGCGAGATCCGTGATCTTCACCGGCTCACCCATGTCGAGCACGTAGACCTGACCGCGGCCTCCTATGGCGCCCGCCTGGATGATCAGCTGCACCGCCTCCGGGATGGTCATGAAGAAGCGGGTCATGTCCGCGTGCGTCACAGTGACGGGCCCACCCCTGGCTATCTGCTTGCGGAAGATCGGGATCACGCTTCCGGACGAGCCGAGGACGTTGCCGAAGCGAACGCCGCAGAATCTCGTCGTCGTGTCCTCGCGGTGCCCCCAGGATTCGACGATCCACTCGCAGAGCGCCTTCGACTGGCCCATGACGGTCTTCGCGTTGACGGCCTTGTCCGTCGACACGAGCACGAACCGCTTCGCACCGAACTCGACCGCGATATCGGCAACCGTGCGGGTGACGAGCGAGTTGTTCCGGACAGCCTCGAGCGGGTTCGCCTCCATCAGCGGGACGTGCTTGTACGCGGCCGCGTGGAAGACGACCGCTGGGCGGTACTTCTCGAAGACCTGCCGCATCTTCGTGGCGTTGCCGGCGTCCGCGAGGACTGCGGCCGTTGCGTGGAACCCACGCTCGTCCACGAGCTCGCGCTCGATCTCGAACAAGCCCGGCTCGCCGTTGTCGACGAGGACGAGTCGCGTCGGTCCCATCCGCGCGATCTGCCGGCAGAGCTCCGAGCCGATCGAGCCGCCGGCGCCCGTCACGAGCACGACCTCGTTCGCGAGGTAGCCGGCGATCGACTCGAGATCCGTGTCGACCGGCTCGCGGCCGAGCAGGTCCTCCACCTCGACGGGACGGATCTGCCCCGCCAGATTCAAGTCGCCGGTGATGAGCTCGTGGAGCGCAGGGAGCGTCTTGACGGTGACGCTCTCCGCTCGCGCCACCTCCACGATGCGCTCGCGCACGTCCCCGGAGGCGGACGGGATGGCGATGAGAAGCTCGTCCGGACGCCGGTCGCGCACGAGCTCGGGAAGCTCGTCGGTCGTCCCTAGGACACGGATGCCGTGGAGGCGAAGGTTCTTCTTGCGCGGATCGTCGTCGACGAGCCCCATCGGCGTGTAGCCGAGCGAGGGGTTGCGAAGCATCTCGCGCAGGATCAGCTGCGCCGCATCGCCGGCGCCGACGATGAGCACCTCCCTGCCACGCGCGACGAGCGACCGCGCCGACGGCCGCTCGATGAGCGTTCGCGCGAGCAGGCGGACACCCATGACGAATGCGAGAAGCAGGAGCAGATCGACGATCCAGATCCCTCGCGGGACAGCTGCTGGGTGGAAGTCGAGAAGCGTGAAAACGAGATACGCCGCGACCACGGCGACCACCACGCCGCGGAGCACGCCCCACATGTCCTGCGTCGACACGTACCTCCACCAGCGGTTGTAGAAGCCGAACGCGACGAAGACGGGAAGCATGATCGCCACGACGAGAAGGACGATGTCCCACTCGAGGTATCGGTCGTAGTAGCGGGGACGGGCGTCGAACCGGACGTACCACGAGGCGATCCAGGCCACCGCGATCAGCGCGGCGTCGATCGCGACCTGCCACAGGCGATGCCTGCTGACGGGGAAGCGCATGAGCTACGCCGGGACGCCGGCCGCCGCACGGACGGCATCGACGACGCGCTCCTGCTGCTCCGAGCTGATGCCTCCCCACATCGGCAGAGCGAGGTTCTCGGCCGCTGCACGCTCCGTCTCTGGCAGCGAGCCCTCCCGAACGCCGAGGTAGCGCATCGCGGGCTGCAGGTGGAGAGGCGTCGTGTAGTACGACGCGCACGCGATTCCAGCCTCGCCGAGCGCTGCCGCGATCTCCGCGCGCCGCGTCGAGCGCGTCACGAACAGGTGGTAGACGTGACCAGGCTGATCGGCCGGAACCTCGACGAGCTCGTCCAGGCCGAGCTCGGCGTACCGAGCGGCGGCCTCGCGGCGGGCCTCGTTCCATCCCGTCAGACGGGGAAGGAAGACCCGCAGCATCGCCGCCTGCACGGCATCGAGCCGCGAGTTCGTCCCGACCAGCTCGAAAGTGGTCTTGTCACGTGAGCCGTGGAAGCGGAGCATCCGAACCCGCTCGGCGACCTCGTCGTCGAGACACGTCACGAGCCCGCCGTCCCCGAGCGCGAATAGGTTCTTCGTGGGGAAGAAGCTGAAGGTCGAGCAGACGCCCGTTTGTGCCACGCCGTCGGCGCCGACCGCCTGCGCGGCGTCCTCGATCAGCGGCAACCCCAGTGCGGCGAGCTCCGCGATCGGCGCGGGTCGGCCGAAGAGGTGCACGGGCATGAGTGCCTTCGTGCGCTGCGTGATCCGCGCTGCGACGTCCTCGGGATCCAGGTTCAGCGTGACCGGGTCGATGTCGGCGAAGACCGGGGTCGCGCCGACGCGTGCGATCGCCTCGGCGGTCGCGTAGAAGGTGAACGACGGGCACATCACCTCGTCGCCGCGTCCGATCTCCATCGCCTCGAGGGCCAGCACGAGCGCGTCGGTGCCGTTCGCCACCCCGATGGCGTGCGGTACGCCGAGAAAGGCGGCCGCTTCGCGCTCGAAGGCCTCGACCTCCGGCCCGAAGATGAAGCGCCCCGACTCGAGGACCGCCGAGAAGCGCTCCTCGAGCTCGGGGATGAGCGGCGCGTACTGCGCCTTCACGTCGACGAGGGGAATCGGCTGAGTCACGCGCGCGAGTGTAGCTCCGACCGTTTGCTCAGACTCCCGCAGAGTCCTCCAAGGTGTCGCGCCTGCGGCGGAAGCGACGGACGACCCAGCACACGACGACGACTGCCACTGCAGCGAGCACGACGTACTCGAGAACACCGATCCGCTCGTACACCTGTTCCCACTCGCTGCCGACGAGGTAGCCGGCACCCGCGTACGCGAAGCAGTAGACGGCCGAGCCTGCAAGCGTGACGAGCACGTACCTGCCGAAGGGCATGCGCAGCGTCCCGGCGGCGACCGGGGCAACGGAGCGGATGACGGGTGCCAGGCGGCTGAGGAACACCGCCCAGTTCCCCCAGCGGTCGAACCAGCGCTCCGCGCGGCCGAGGTCGCGTTCCGTGATCCGCAGCCAGCGTCCGTAGCGGTGGATGAACGGCCGGCCGAGGTACGCGCCGATCGCCCAGCCGATCATCGCGCCGAGCGTCGATCCGACCGTTCCCGCGATGGAGACAGCGAGGTACGCCGGGAGCCCCGGCTCGATCTCCGTTCCGAAGAACACGACCGCGCCCGAGAACGCGCCCTCCGCGAGCGCGCCGGCGTAGAGCATGACCGCCTCGTTCGCGGGCAGAACCGCATCGCCGAGCATGAACAGGAAGATCGCGTAGAGGCCGTGGTCACCGATCGCCGACGTGATGCGCTCGGTGAGCTCGCCGAGAATGGAGGCCAGGACGAGCATCGCGGCGGGGACTGTACTGGGGCCGTTGGCTAGCGTTTGACTCGACGCACTGTGAGCGCCTGCGTCAGGGAAACGATGCCGAGCTCGTTCGTCGCGGTGACACGAACGATGTAACGGCCGCCGCCGACCGGCTTCCGGTTCCCGGCGCGACCGTCCCACGTGACTGTCTGCTCGCCGGCCCGCAGGGCCCCACCGTTCGCTGCGGTTCGCACGACGATGCCCTCGGGCGTCTCGATCGTCACCTTGACCCGAGCAGCACGCGTCTGCGCCCACCGCACGTCGGCGTGGCCGCCGGCGTTGCGAACGACGACCCGCGCCGGAGTCACGCGAAGGGACGCAAGCGTCGAGTTCACCCAGAAGCGGCGAGTCGCGACCGACGGGAGGCCCTGATCGTCGATCGCGTTCACGCTCAGCGTCCAGCGGCCTTCGGCGGGAGGAACGGGCTCGGTCGGCGGCAGTCCCTCGGGCGGTAGGGGAGGGACCGTCGGGAAGTCCACGACGTAGATGCCCGGCGCACGCGCGACCGACTCCCGCCACGCGATCGAGCCGTCAGGGGCAGTGAGCGTTGCGGCCACGGTCGACGGGCGGACGACCTTGTACGTCAGGCTCTGCTCCTCGGCGACGCCGTCGCCGTTGGGCGACAGGACCGTTTCGCGCGGCGGCGGCGCGTACACGCCGTAGTACTGGAGCATGAGCGCCGTCGACACGGCGCGCTCGCGGCCGTCGGACGGTGAGTTCAGGACACCCCCCTCGAATGCGATCGTCGAGGAGCCGCCGCCGTCGAGAGCCATCCCTCGCACCGCGCCGTAGCGGACGAGCGTCTGCGCCAGCTCGAAGTTCGTCATGCCCACTGAGAAGCCGGGTTGCCGCCCGTCGGTCGCCAGGAGGACGATGCCTCCGTCCGCGCGTTGCCCCACCGCCGTCCGCGGGCCGCGCGGCGC
>JBGSXQ010000043.1:0-4076 GCA_041751315.1 Gaiellaceae bacterium
GATCGCCGCCGATCCCGAGGTGCGCCTGCCCGGTCGGCTGGAGCGTCGCGCGGGCGAGATCCGGGACGGCGCGCACAATCCCGACGGTGCCCGTCACCTCGTCGACCGGCTCGACCCGGGCGACCATACGGTCGTGGCGTCCGTCCTCTCCGACAAGGACGTCGACGAGATGCTTCGCATCCTTCGTCGCGCAGGTTCGAGGTTCGTCGCCACCGCATCCACGTCGGCGCGTGCTCTTCCCGCACGTCAGCTCGCGGAGCGCGCTCGCGCTCACTTCGACCACGTGGAAGCCGTCGACGACCCGGTTGCAGCCGTCACCCGCGCGCACGAGCTCGGAGAGCCGGTGCTCGTGACCGGGTCGCTCTACCTGCTCGGCGACCTCGCGCAGGCGGAGCGGTGACCGGCGTGGCGCGAATCACCGAACGCCTCGTCGTGCTCGCGTTCGCGGCGCTCCTCGTCGGCGCGATCATCGGAGCTGCGTTCCTCGTGGGGTACGGGATCGGCAAGCTTCTGCTATGACGATCGCCGTGACGCTCGCCCAGCTCTCGCTCGACGACCCCGACTGGACGCTCTTCCGGAACCTCGGCATCGGCCTCATCGTCGTCCTCTGGCTCGCGACGGCCTACTGGACGTTCAAGGACGCGCGCCGGCGCATCAAGGATCCATGGCTCGTCGGCCTCGCGACTCTGGTCGGCCTGTTCCCACCGTTTCTTGGGCCGATCGTCTACATGTTCTTCCGCCCGCCCGAGTACATCCAGGACGCCAGGGAGCGCGAGCTCGAGATCAAGGCGATGGAGGAGCGCCTGTCGCAGCTCGACCTGCGCTGCCCGGTCTGTCGAGCCAAGGTCGAGTCGTCGTATCTGGTGTGCCCCGTCTGCACGACCCGGCTGAAGGCGGCGTGCCCTTCGTGCGGCCAGCCCGTCGACTCGCTCTGGCAGGTGTGCCCGTTCTGCGCGACCGACATCCCCCCGGGCCTTCCGTCGCTCCAGGACGTTGGTACGAAGACCGAGCGCACGACCATCTAGACTCGGCGGCCGCATGGCCCGCGAGACCACACTCGTCCTCGTCAAGCCCGACGGCGTGCGCCGCGGGCTCGCCGGGGAGATCGTTGCGCGCTTCGAACGGCGTGGCCTGGAGCTACGTGGCGCTCGCCTGCTGAAGATCCCGCGCTCCACGGCGCGCGAGCACTACGCGGAGCACAAGGGCAAGCCCTTCTTCGGCTCGCTCGTCGACTTCATCACGTCGGGCCCCGTGCTCGCGCTGGCAGTGAGCGGCGAGTCGGCCATCTCGGTCGTCCGGACGATGATGGGCGCGACGAACCCACTCGACTCGGCGCCAGGCACGATCCGCGGCGACTTCGCGCTCGAGCTGTCGGAGAACATCGTCCACGGCTCGGACTCGAAGGCGAGCGCAAAGCGCGAGCTCGCGCTGTTCTTCCCCGACGGTCTTGTCTGAGCCCGAGTACGTCGCGGAGAACCGCGCCGTCTGGACGGAGTCGAATCGCGAGTACACGGACGCGCAGGCCGATCGCGTCTGGCGAGCGGAGGAGGTCACCTGGGGGATGTTCGGCGTTCGAGAGAGCGACGTCGGCGTGCTCGGTGACATGTCCGGCCTCGACGTCGTCGACCTCGGCTGCGGGACGGGCTACTTCTCGGCGTGGCTCGCCCGGCGCGGGGCGCGGCCAGTCGGCGTGGACGTTACGCCGGCGCAGCTCGAGACCGCTCGCCGCCTCCAGGCGGAGACCGGCATCAAGTTCCCGCTGCTCGAGGCGAGCGCAGAGGACGTCCCGCTTCCGGACGAGAGCTTCGACCTCGCGCTCTCCGAGTACGGCGCGAGCATCTGGTGCGACCCGTACCGCTGGCTTCCGGAGGCGCATCGGCTGCTGCGTCCCGGCGGTCGGTTGGTGTACCTGTGCAACAGCCCGCTCGTGATCCTCTGTGCAATCGAGGAGCCGGACAGCACGTCCGAGACGTTGCAGCGGCCGCAGCGCGGCATGCACAGGCTCTCCTGGCCGGATGGCGGCGTCGAGTTCCATCTCGGCCACGGCGACATGTTCCGCGCGCTCCAGGCAGCCAGCTTCGAGGTCGAGAACCTCGTCGAGCTGTACGCGCCGGAGGGCGCAGAGACGCACGAGTACTACACCTTCGTCACCGCCGAGTGGGCGAGAAAGTGGCCGGTCGAGGAGATCTGGGTAGCGCGCAAGCCTTCCTGACGCTCGCGTCGACGAGCCCGCAACGCCGCGCGATCCTCGAGCAGCTGCGCATCCCGTTCGAGGTCGTCGCGCCTACGTTCGTCGAGGACGACGAGGCGCTTGTAACCGATCGTCACAAGGCGCTCGACGTCGTGCGAGCACACGCTCTGGGCAAGGCTCGCTCCGTGCACGTGTCCGGACAGGTCACGCTGGGAGTGGACACCACCGTCGTCCTCGACGGACAGGCCTACGCGAAGGCGACGGACCCCGCGGACGCAGCGCGCATCCTGCGCGAGCTGTCCGGGCGGACGCACACCGTGATCTCGGGCCTCTGTCTGATCGCCGCCGAGGAAGAGGTGGTCGAGCATGCGGCGACCGACGTGACGTTTCGGCAGCTCGAGCCCTCCGCGATCGAGTCCTATCTCGTGAGCGATGAGTGGCAGGGGCGCGCAGGCGCGTACGCGATCCAGGGCCTCGGCGGTCGACTGATCGAGAGGATCGAGGGCGACTACCTGAACGTCGTCGGGCTCCCGGGCGCGCTGCTTGTCTCCTTGCTCGAAACGCGCGCACCCCAGCTGCTCTCGGCTCCCTTGTCAGTCACCGATGGCTGAGGGCCGAAGGGCGATTCATTCGCCCGTAGGCCACTGTATGAGAAATGCCTGCATAACGGCGAAGGAGGGGGCTGGTGGGGGAACCATGGGTTCCCTCACCTGAAGGTAGACTCGCTGCTCCTCATGGGGTGGTTCAAGTCAATGAGCGGGTTCGGCGGACGCGACATGGCCGTCGATCTCGGCACCGCGAACACGCTCGTCTACGTGCGCGGGCGCGGCATCGTGCTCTCCGAGCCGTCCGTCGTTGCAATCGATCAGCGCACGGGCGAGGTGCACGCGGTGGGCGTCGAGGCGAAGCGCATGCTCGGCCGCACGCCCGGGACGATCTCGGCAATCCGCCCGCTCAAGGACGGCGTGATCGCCGACTTCGACGTGACCGAGCAGATGCTCCGCCACTTCATCCAGAAGGTGCACCAGCACCGCTTCGCGCATCCGCGCGTCGTCGTCTGCGTGCCGTCGGGGGTCACCGGGGTCGAGAAACGCGCGGTCGAGGAGGCCACGCTGTCGGCCGGCGCGCGCCAGGCGTATCTCATCGAGGAGCCGATGGCAGCTGCCATCGGCGCCGGGCTGCCCGTGGCCGAGCCAACGGGGAACATGATCGTCGACATCGGGGGTGGAACCACCGAGGTGGCGGTCATCTCGCTCGGTGGCATCGTGGTCTCGCAGTCGATGCGCGTCGGCGGCGACGAGATGGACGAGGCGATCGTCAACCACATCAAGAAGGAGTACAAGCTCCTCGTTGGTCAGCAGACAGCCGAGGAGATCAAGCTCGAGGTCGGCTCTGCGTATCGCCTCAAGGAGGAGCTCCAGGCGGAGGTCCGCGGTCGCGACATGCTCACCGGCCTGCCGAAGACGGTGATCATCTCGTCGGAGGAGATCAGGCGTGCGCTCGACGAGCCGGTGTCTCAGATCATCGACGCCATGAAGTCCACACTCGACAAGACACCGCCCGAGCTCGCGGCCGACATCATGGATCGCGGGATCGTGCTCGCCGGGGGTGGTGCGCTCCTGCAAGGGCTGGACGAGCGTGTCCGCCACGAGACGCAGATGCCTGTTCATCTGGCGGAGAGCCCGCTCACGTGCGTCGCCGTCGGCTCTGGGCGCAGTCTCGAGGAGTTCGACGTGATCCACCGCGCGAACCGCAGCCGCGCTACGCGGCGACGCAACGGCCTGCTGCGCGCGTAGTCCCCGCGAGGCATGAAGGTGCTCGCTTCGGCGACGCGCGAGCGCTTCGTTGCGCGTCCGTGAGGGGCGCTGAGCGCGGGATTCCGCCC
>JBGSXQ010000044.1:0-1804 GCA_041751315.1 Gaiellaceae bacterium
GGCCGGCCCGGCCCCGACGACGACAACGTCGAACTCGCGAACTCGGGTGTGCACATGGGTGTTCAAAGAATCCTCCATCCAGTTGAGTACGCACTTGAGACCCGGACTCGAGAGCCCGAGATTCAGTCGCACTCGGCCGGAAGAGGACCTCGAAGGCATCCACGTCGCCATCCCAGGACGCCCACCGGTGTCGGCGCCCTTCGCCGCGTGCGTACTGTGCGACGATTGCGAATCTCCCGGCACGGGCGGAGGTCCAAATGGACACTATGAGGCGACTGCTGAGCAAAGGAATGAGCCCGAATCCTCGGAAGTGCGAGGAGGTTCGTGCGCTCATGTCCGACTACGTCGACGGAGAGCTCGACGCAGGCGGGCGCAAGAGTGTCGAGCGCCACGTCCGCTTTTGCCACCGCTGCCACACCGTGCTGGCCAACTTGCGTCAGACCCTCGGTCGACTTCGGGGGTTACGCGACGCCGAGCCGGCGGGTGCCGACGACCCCGATGCGGTCGCCGCCCGGCTCGCTCGCGGCTGGCGAGAACAGGCCTAGCTCGATGTGGCAGGCACGTTGGGGTCTTCTTGCGGCGCGATATATCATCCGATTCTGATATTTAACGAAGGAGCGAGCTCATGAGCCGACAGCGAGTCGAAATCAAGGGAATGACGTGCGAGCACTGCGCGGTGAAGATCGAAGCCGTCCTCGAGGACGCCGGCGCGAACGGCGTGTTCGTCGACTACCGGCGTGGGTTCGCAGAGTTCGATCCGGGGGACATCGATCTCGAGCAAGCCCGCTCGTTCCTGCGTGGCACCGGGTACGAGATCGGCGAGCCGCTCCCGATCGAGGGCGATGGCAAGCCGAAGCGGCTCGAGGACGTCACGAGCACGGATGCCGAGTACGACTACGACCTGGCGATCATCGGCGCCGGAGCTGCCGCCTTCTCCGGGGCGATCCAGGCGTTCGAGCGCGGCGCGCGCGTGGTGATGATCGAGCACGGCAGCGTCGGTGGTACCTGCGTCAACATCGGCTGTGTGCCCTCGAAGGCGATGCTCCGTGCAGGCGAGGTGTTCAGCCTCGCCGGCCGCAACCCCCATCGGGGCGTTCCAACCGCGACGGGGCGGGTCGATCTCGCGGCGCTCGTCGGGCAGAAGAACGCGCTCGTCGAGCGGATGCGCAAGGAGAAGTACTGCGACCTGATCGACGAGTACGGCTGGGAGCTCGTCAAAGGTCACGCCGAGTTTGCTGATCCGGAGACGCTGCTCGTCGACGGCGAGCCCCTTCGGGCGCGTCACTACCTGATCGCCGCCGGGGCCCGTCCGGCGATCCCGCCGATCGAGGGTCTCGAGCAGGCCGGTTACGTCACCTCGACGAGCGGGCTCGAGCTGACGGAGCTGCCCAAGCGTCTGCTCGTGATCGGGGGCAACTACATCGGGCTCGAGATGGGTCAGCTCTACGCCCATTTGGGTTCGGAGGTCGTCCTGTTCGAGATGCTCGACCGGATCTCCCCGCTCGAGGAGCCCGAGGTCGCGGCGACGCTGAGCGAGGTGCTCGAGTCCGAGGGCGTGCAGGTCGTCGCCGGCGCGCAGGTGGTCAGCGCCGGTCGCGATGGCGATCAGAAGACGCTCACGGTCGTTGTTGGCGGTGTGGAGCAGGAGTTCCGCGGCGACGAGATACTGGTCGCGGCCGGCCGGCGGCCGAACACGGACAGGCTCGGGCTCGAGCGCGCGGGGGTCGAGCTGACCGGGCGTGGCGCGATCGCGATTGACGAGACGCTGCGGACGACGAATCCGCGCGTGTTCGCCGCCGGCGAT
>JBGSXQ010000045.1:0-2096 GCA_041751315.1 Gaiellaceae bacterium
CGAAGGCGAGCGGCGCGAACTTCGCACCGACGCGCTCGATCGGGGCGTCCAACCAGTCGAAGGCGCCGTGCTGGATGACGGCTGCGAGCTCGGCGCCGAAGCCGCCACGGGTGACCGCCTCGTGCGCGGTGACGCAGCGCGTCGTCTTGCGCACCGAGTCGACGATTGCCTCCTCGTCGAGGGGAAGGAGCGTTCGCGGGTCGACCACCTCGACCGAGATCCCGTCTTTCTCTGCCTCCTCGGCGGCCTTCAGCGCCTCGTGCACGAGGCGGCCGGTCGCGACGACGGTGACATCCGTCCCTTCGCGATGGATCCGCGCCTTCCCGAGCGGGATCGGCTCGAGCGCGTCCGGCACCTCGCCCTTGATCGAATAGAGCGTGCGGTGCTCGAAGAAGACGACGGGGTTGTCGTCGTAGATGGCGGACCACAGCAGTCCGCGTACGTCCTCGGGCGTCGACGCGAAGACGACCTTGAGCCCTGGCACGTGAACGAACCACGCCTCGAGCTGCTGTGCGTGCTGCGCTCCCGGCGACCAGCCCGCCCCGCCCTGCGTCCGGATCGTGAGCGGCACATTCACCTGGCCACCCGACATCGTGCGGTGCTTTGCCGCCTGGTTGACGAGCTGCTCCATCGAGATCGTGAGGAAGTCCTCGTACATGATCTCGACGATCGGGCGCATCCCCTGGATCGCAGCGCCGATGCCGCTGCCGACGATGGCGATCTCAGAGATTGGTGTGTTGCGCACGCGACCCGGCCCGAACTCGTCGAGCAGGCCCTGCGTGACCGCCATCGAGCCACCCATCTCGGCGATGTCTTCGCCCATGATGAAGACGCTCTCGTCGTCTCGGAGCGCCTTGCCGAGGGCGTCGCGCACCGCCTCGCGGTAGGTCAGCTCAGGCATAGACGAACTTCAACGCGTCCTCGGGAGCCGGGTCGGTTCCCGCCTTCGCGAACTCGACCGACGCGTCGACCTCGGCCGTGATCTCCGCATCGAGCGCGGCGAAGTCCTCGTCGGTGATCTCGATGCGCGCGCCGAGCAGGCGGATCGGATCCTTCGTCGCACGCTCGTCCTCGAGGGCGTCCTTGTCGCGGTAGACCTGGGGATCGCCGACGAAGTGGCCGGTAAGGCGATGTGTTCGAAGGTGCAGCAAGACCGGCCCGTCCCCTGCGAGCGCGTGCTCGCGCGCGGCGAGCGTCGCCAGGTACACGGCCTCGACGTCCTGGCCGTCGGCCTCGATGAGCTTCATGCCGTATGCGAGAGCGCGCTTGCCGAGCTCGTCGACCGGAAGCGGCAGCTGCTGGGTCGCCGGCGTCGACTCCGCCCAGCCGTTGTTCTCGAGGACGAAGATCGCAGGCACCTTCCAGAGCTGAGCAAGGTTCATCGACTCGTGGAACGCGCCCGTGTTCGTCGCGCCGTCACCGAAGAACGCCACCGCCACGCGCTTCTCGCCGCGCATCTGGAACGCCAGCGCCGCCCCGACGATGCCGGGGAGCCCCCCGCCGACGACGGCGTTCGCCCCTAGATTCCCCACCTCGACGTCGTAGAGATGCATCGAGCCGCCGTAGCCGCCGCTGCACCCTTCGGCCTTGCCATAGAGCTCCGCCATGATCCGGTCGATCGACGTTCCTTTCGCGATCGCATGGCCATGGGCGCGATGGGTCGAGGCGATCACGTCCTCGCGCTCGAGCGCGGCGCACACGCCGGTGGCGGTCGCCTCCTGCCCGATCGCAACGTGCAGGAAGCCTGGCAGCTCACCCGCCCGGAAACGATCCTCCACCTTCTCCTCGAAGCGGCGGATCAGGAGCATCTCCCGGAAGAAACCTCGCAGCATCTCCTCGGAGACGCCTCTCCCTCCGGATTCGGCGCGCTCTTCGACAGTCGCCATGGACCGGCCATTATGCTGATCAGCCGATGCAGGCTGCCGAGCAGTGGGCGCAGATCGAAGCGGGTCTCGACCCGGGCTGGAGCGAGCTTCGCCTCGCGTTCACGCCGGAGGGAGCGCCCGACGAGGCTGCCGCCGCGCTCGGGCCCGTGCAGCCCGTCCGGATCGGTGACGAGCTCCGCTTCCACGTGATCCGCTCGGACGGAGGCGCCG
>JBGSXQ010000046.1:0-2943 GCA_041751315.1 Gaiellaceae bacterium
TCCGAGCTGACGCGGCTCCAAGGACTCGGGCTCGACGTTCGGTCGACCGAGCACCCCTGGCTACAGGTCCGCTCGCTGTACTTCCATGACCCAGAGGGGAATACGCTGGAGCTCGTCTGCTACGACGAGCAGGTCGGCTAGCACCAAGAGGTGCGCTCGGGCGTCGTCGGGTTCGAGGCACGTCGAACCGCGCCCAGTGGCACTCGGCTGACGAGGCATCTCTCGCCTGCGCGAGTGTGCTCTCGCTTGAGCAGGCAATCGCCCGAGACTGCTAACTCAACGTTGTGACTTATCTATCCGGGTCTCTGACAAAATGGACGAGGACTAACGGCCCGGGCCGGACGCCGCATTCGAGCGCGGGTGCGCGACGAGCTACTTGACGCCGATGACCATCGAGTCCGGCCCGATCAGGTGCTCGGCACGCGTCGTGCTGAATCCGGCGTCCGTCATCCAGCCCATGCAGTCCGCGGCGGTGTAGTCGAAGCCATGCTCGGTCTCGATGAGCATGTTGAGGCTCATCAGCAGCCCGAACGCGTTCTTCGACCGGTCGTCGTCGATGATCGACTCGTACACGATGAGCGCGCCGCCCTCTGGCAGCGCGTCGTGCGCCTTGCTGATGAGCGTTCGCTTCTCGTCGAGACTCCAGTCGTGGAGGATGTGTCCCATCACGAGCACGTCGGCTTCCGGCAGCTCGTCCGCGAAGAAGTCGCCGGCAGCCAACCGGAGCCGTTCCTGCACGCCGTTCTGCTCGACGTACTCCTCGAAGGCCGGCGCCACCTCGGGCAGGTCGAAGCCGATGCCCGTGAGGTGCTCGTTCGCGAGCGCGATCTGCACTGCGAGGTCGCCCTGGGCCGTCCCAACGTCCACGAACGTCTCGTGCTCGTGCCAGGGGAACTGCTTTGCGATCGCCAGGTTGGCGCCGTGACTGATCCCCGTCATCGCCGCGAGGAATCCCTTCAAGCGAGCCCGATCCGCATACAGCGCCTGAAAGAACGGCATCTCGCCCGACTTCGCCTCGTTCTGGAGCTGCCCTGTGCGCAGCGCGTCGGTGAGGCCACCCCAGAAGCGGTACAGGCGGTGGTTGGCCATCTCCAAGATGCCGCCGATGTACGAGGGCTTGCGCTTGTCCAGGAACAGATCCGTGCTGGGCGTGTTGCGATACACCCCGTCGCTGCGCTCGAGGAACCCGAGTGCCACCAGCGCGTCGAGGAAATCTCTCGACGAGCGCGGGTGAAGGCCCAACCGATCCCGTAGAGCCTCGCCGCTCGCAGGGTGCCGCGCGAGCTCGGTGAAGAGCTCCATCTCGACTGCGCTCAAGAGGGTCTTCGAAGCCCAGAAGCCGAGACCGATCTGCATGATCTGATCGGGTGTCGGATCTTCACTCACGTCTCGCCCTCCTCGCTGGTCGAAGCGACCCCACTCTCACTGCAGTGGGCTCGATCATGTCAGACCGGTGCGCCAGCGATCATCGACTTGAAGTTCTCACGTCGATTGCAGACCCGCTGAGCGCGAGGGCTCCCGATTGCGCGAGTGTTCACGAATGCACCCCGAGCGAAGGGGCGGCGGAGTCACGGAGCATCAAGTGCAGCCGACGCGTCTTCCCCCTCGTGGCCAAGCGGAGTTGGCCAGTTTGCGCCAGTCGGGGTAATGTCGCCCGAGCTGCGAAGCTGTGCCCTAACGTTCGCGTCTGCTGCGGACGGTACACGTCTAGGCCCTTGCTTTTGTCGACGAAAGGAGCCCATGGTCATGAATCCGAACAAGGCACTCTGGGAGAAGGGTGATTTCACTCGCATAGCGGAGAGCATGCGGGAGAGCGGCGAGACCTTCGTCATGACACTGGGAATCACGGACGGCCTGGATGTCCTGGACGTTGGATGCGGCGATGGAACCACGGCCTTGCCAGCGGCGAAGCTCGGAGCGAACGTCCTGGGTGTGGACATCGCCAGCAACCTCGTGGCAGCGGGGAACGCGCGCGCACAGAGCCTCGGCCTCGCTAACTGCAGGTTCCAGGAAGGCGATGCGTCCGATCTCAGCGACCTCGAGGACGACAGCTTCGACCTCGTCGTGAGCATGTTCGGCGCGATGTTCGCTCCGAGGCCGTTCGACGTGGCCAAGGAGCTCGTTCGGGTGACGCGGCCCGGCGGCCGGATCGTCATGGGCAACTGGATCCCCAATGACCCGACGCTCGTCGCCCAAATCCTGAAAATCAGCTCCTCCTACTCGCCAGCTCCTCCGGAGGGGTTCGTCAGTCCCATGACGTGGGGCGTGGAGGACGACGTGGTCGAGCGATTCGCTGCCGCGGGCGTACCCGAAGAGAAGATCTCGTTCGAGAGGGATATCTACACGTTCAACTTCCCAGGCCCACCATCGGAGCTTCTTGCTGTGTTCAGGACGTACTACGGGCCGACCATGAACGCGTTCGAAGCTGCCGCGGCCAACGGCCGTGAGGCCGATCTGCAAGCCGAGCTGGACACGCTCTTCAACAGCCAGAACGCGAGCCCGAGCGAGGATGCCACTTCCATTCCCGCAACCTTCCTGCGCGTGACCGTGACGGTGTGAGAGGTAACGCGACCACAAAGTCCCGACGAAATCGGGCGAACAAGGTAGGAACGCCTGGCTGCGCGAGTGATGCTCCTATGACTTGTCAAGCCATCTGCGGCTCCTGGCCGTCGAGTAGCCGAAAGAGGTGACGGGCGAGATAGCGCTCGAGCAGCCGGGTGGCGTCCCGGCGGGTCTTGCCTTCGGCGATCCGTCGAGCGATGTGGTCCTTGGTCGCCGGGTCGTGCTGGCGGCGATGCAGGACGATCGTGTGCAGGGCGCGGTTGAGTTGCCGGTCGCCGCCGCGGCTGTGCCGGTGGGGGGTCGTTTGACCTGAGGAGGCGGTAAGCGGAGCGACACCGGCAAAACGCGCTATGGCGGCCTCCGAGCGCAAGCGGCCGCGGT
>JBGSXQ010000047.1:0-4877 GCA_041751315.1 Gaiellaceae bacterium
CGCGCGCCTCGCCGCCATGGGCCTTGCTCGCGGGCCCGGGCCTGCCGTTGCCACGGTTGCGTTCCTCACGATCGCGTTTGCCGTCGCGCTTCTCGCGGAGGGCTATCGAGCCACGCTCGTCCGCGCCGACCGCGAGCAGGCGGCGTTCGCGGTTCCGCACGAGATCGTCGTACGGGAGGATCTCGGCAACCTCCTGCGCGTCTTCGACACCGCGCCGACTGAGCGTTTCGATGAGCTCGCAGGTGTGGAAGGCTCCGCTCGGCCGGTTCTGCGTGTGACCGGCGGCGCCGGACGCGCCGAGCAGGTCAGCGGTGTGACCGTGCTCGGTCTCGATACGGCCGCGATCGAGAACGTCGGCGTGTGGAGAGATGAATGGGCGTCGGGGCGCGACGCGGCGGAGTTGGCGGCGCTCGTTCGGCCGGGCACGCCCGTAGAGATGAAGGGCATTCGCCTGCCGGGCGGACGGATCGAGGTCGACGTCAGCGCCGGCCTCGTCGCGCTCGCTGCGATCGTGCGACTCGAGGACGGGTCGTTTCGGCGAGTCGAGCTCGGCCAAGCGATGCCGCGCACGAGAACGAGGCTCAGCGCGACCGTGCCAGGGAACGCGACGCTGACACAGCTCGAGATCGTTCCGCCCCCACGTCTCATCGAGCGCGGCGCCGATGCCGGGGCCGCATTCTTCGCGGACGTTCGGCTCTCGGGCCCGCTCGCCCTCGAGCTCCGGAGCTGGATCGGCGTCGGTGGCGTCGTCCTCGGGCCCACGAACGAGGGCGTCCGAGCGCGCGTGCCTCTGACGCTTCAGCGCAGGTCGGGGCTCCGAGCAGTGCAGCCGACGGACAGCTCCCCGCCGGAAGTCCTCGTCACGCCTCGGCTCGCCGAGCTGGCCGGTGGCGACGGTGAGCCGCTCACGTTCCAGATCGCCGGCGACCATGTGGCCGTGCGGGTTGCAGGCGTCGTCGAGCGCTTCCCCGCTACGGAGGACGAGTCGATCGTCGGAGATCGGATCGCCCCTGCGCACTGCGATCAACGCAGCTTCGCCGGGTGCAGCGCGCGAGAACGAGGTGTGGCTCGACGTCGCCCCCGAGAACGCTGCTACGGTCGGAACTGCACTCTCCCGTGCGCCCTTCCGTGCGCTGGCGACGACGATGCGCGCCGACGTCGAGGCGGAGGCGCGCAGTGATCCTCTCGCGCGGGCGACCTTGCTCGCGCTCGTCGGAACTGCGGGTGTGGCTCTCCTCCTCGCGGCGCTGGGGCTTGCACTGGCCGTGCGCATAGACCTCCGTGACGACGGCGGAGAGCACTTCGACCTCGAGGCGCAGGGCGCGAGCCCTGGTTTCCTACGGCGCGTGGTGCGCGCGCGTGCGGCGACCGTGACCGTCGTGGGTCTCGTCGGCGGGCTCCTCGCCGGCCTCGGGCTCCTCCTGCTCGTGACTCGCATGGTCACCGTGACCGCAGGAGGCAGCGACGCGGAGCCGCCGTTGGCCGTCGTCGTCGAGCCTGCTCTCGTCGCCCTCGGCGTCGTGCTGTTCGGCGTCCTGGCGACACTGCTCGTCGGCTTCTCGACGCGGCGCGCTCTCCCGCGCGAGCTCTCCGGTGGTGAGCAACAGCGGATCGCGCTGTGCGCGGCGGTTGCTCATCGGCCTAGGCTGGTGATCGCCGATGAGCCGACGGGAGACCTCGACGCCGAGTCGGCGGCCGAGGTGCTCCGCCTCCTGGCTGAGCTCGTCGCGGAGAACGGATCGTCCGCGGTGATCGTCAGCCACGACGATGCGTCGACCGCGATCGCCGATCGCGTCGTCCACGTTCGCGACGGCCGCGTGAGCGAGAAGCGGACGGGCGCGATCGAGACAGCTGTGGTCGGTGCGGGCGGCTGGCTTCGAATCCCCGAGGAGACGCTGCGCGCGGCCGGCATCGGCGACCGCGCGAGAATCGTCGTGCGCGACGGGTCGGTCGGGCTGCATCCGGTCGACGGGAGCACGGTCGAGCCTGTCGAGGAGCCGGCCGGGGTGAAGGGGACACGTGGCGAGGTCGTCGAAGCGCGTGGAGTCGTTCGACGATACGGCGCTCAGCTCGCGCTGGACGGCGTGGATGCAACCTTCTTGCCGGGCGAGCTGTCCGTCGTCGTCGGTCCGTCGGGATCTGGCAAGTCGACCCTCCTCGCGCTGCTCGCGGGTCTCGACGTGCCCGATGGCGGTGAGGTGTGGATCGGTGCGACGAGTGTGTCCGAGCTCGACCGTGAGGAGCGCGCCGCGCTCAGGCGCGAGCGCGTCTCCGTCATCGGCCAGGCGCCCGGCCTGTCGGGGTTCTTGTCCGCCCGCGAGAACGTCGAGCTCGGCCTGGCGTTACGAGAAGTCGAGCGAAACGACGCGCGGGAGCGTGCCTCGGAGGCGCTCGCAGCAGTCGGCCTTGCCCAGCATGCGGAACGTAGGGTCGATCTTCTCTCCGCGGGCCAGCGTGAGCGAGTCGCGCTTGCCCGCGTCTTCGCCGCACGCGCCCCTCTCGTGGTGGCCGACGAGCCGACGTCGCGGCTCGACGCCTCGACCACGGTCGCCATCGGGACGCTGTTGGCCGAGCTCGCGCACGACACCGGAACGACGGTCGTGTGCGCGACCCACGATCCACTGCTCATCGGCCTCGCCGATCGAGAGGTACGGCTGGGCGTCGAAGCGCCGGTAGCATCGCTGTGATGGCAGCGGCGACTGTTCAGGTGAGCGGCGTTCGTTGCGAGCGCTGCATCGGACGACTGGCCGGCGCGCTGCGTGGCCACGAGGGCATCGAGTACGCGAACGCGAATCTCATGGGCGAGGTCTCGCTCGCCTGGGACGAGGAGAAGACCTCGCGCGAGGAGATTCTCGGCGCGCTCGCGCGCTCCGGGTTCCCCGAGGCGGTGCCGGAGCGGGAATAGCCCCCGAATGCGCCTCGTTCCAGGCTCCGGTACAACGCAGCGGTACGGTACGCCGGTGAGCGAGCCGGGCCCCGACACCGACGCACGCCGGATCGCGACCGAGGCCCGCGACCGACTGCGCTTCGAGGAGGACGCGCTCGCGCTCGCCGACCAGGTGTATCGGGTCGCCAGACGGCTCGTCGGTTCCCGTGAGGAGGCAGAGGATCTCGTGCAGGAGACGTACGCAAGGGCATTCCGTAGCTGGCGCTCGTTCACCCCGGGGACGAATCTGCGCGCGTGGCTCCTGCGTATCCTCACGAACCTCAACGTCGATCGCGGACGCAAGATCCAGCGCTCGCCGCGTACCCAGCCGCTCGAGGAAGGCGACTACTACCTCGCGAACAAGATGGCCTCCGCTGCCGGAGAGGAAGCGCTCGAGACGGACGACGTCGTCGAGAGGCTCTCGCAGGACTCGATCGTCAACGCGCTCTCGGGCATCCCGCCGCAGTTTCGCGACGTCGTCGTGCTTGTGGACATCGGCGAGTTCTCGTACGCTGATGCGGCCCAGATCCTCGATGTCCCGATCGGAACCGTGATGTCCCGTCTTCACCGTGGCCGGCGAGCGCTCAAGCAACACCTCGCTGAGGGAGCGATCTCGTGACGCTCGACCCTTGTGACCGCTGCGAGGAGTTGCTTCAGGACTTCCTCGACCGCACGCTCACCGACGTCGAGTGGAAGGAAGCCGAGAGCCATCTCTCCGGGTGCGACTACTGTGCGCGCCGCTACAAGTTCGAGGAGAGCTTGCGCCGCTACGTCCGGACGACGGCGACCGAGCGGATGCCGCCGGGGCTGATGGACAAGCTCACCGAGCTCCGCAGGCTCGACGCGACCGCATAAGGTCGGTCATACGAGGTCGCCCGGGACGTCGATGTCACCCGGCGCGCCAAGGTCGTCGCACGGAATGAGCTGCACGGGGTGTTCGCGAAGGCCCACGTCCGGGATGTTCCCCCAGTCGTCTCGACCGAGGACGAGTGGATGACCACGGGCTCCGTGATACGACGCCGCGACGATCCCGCCACACGTACGCCACTGCGTGAGGACGCGCTCGACCGCCTCTGGCGACAGGTGGGGCCCGTCGGCGAGCACGACCACGGCCGCCTCGACGTCCTCGGCAAGCGCTTCTACTCCACAGCGCAGCGATGCCCCCGGCCCGGTCGGCCATTGGTCGCAGTGGGCGACGCGGACACCTTGTGACACTGTGTCACTTGGTAGGTCGAGCGCGTGAGCCCCTTCGACGACGACGATCTCGTCGACCGACGATCGTTGCAGGCTTCCGAGCACCGCGGGGAGAAGAAGGTTCTGCTTCGGGCTGCCGAACCGCGACGCCTCGCCGGCGGCGAGGACGACGGCGGCGATGCGCCCCATCAGCTCGACGCGGCGGTGACGCTGTTCACGACGACCGGTTGCGAAGGTGGCCCGTCTGCGACGCCCAGCGCGTCGATTCGCTCGACCGTGTCGATACCGTCCGTGACCTCCCCCACCACTGCGTACTCGGGCGGGAGGCCTGCGTCGGAGCCGCTCACGACGAAGAACTGGCTGCCCGAGGTGCCAGCGCTCTCGGCGCCGGACTTCGCCATCGCCACCACGCCCTTCGTGTACCTCGCGTCCGATGCAGGGGCATCGACCGTCAAGTAGCCGGGGTCGCCTCCACCCGTCTGCGTCGGGTCGCCGCCCTGGATGACGAAGCCCGGGACGACTCGGTGGAAGATCGTGTCGTCGAAGTAGCCGTTCTCGGCCAGCGCGACGAGCGAGGACGTCGTCTCGCGCGCAGACTCGAGGTCGAGCGTCACCACGAACGTCCCGCAGCTCGTTTCGAACGTCAGCGTGTGCGTGAGCGACGGATCGAGTGTCTCGGCGGGCAGCTCGTTCGTGCCGGGCTCGCGCGGCTCCGGCGCCTCGACGTCCTGGCACTCCGTGACCTCGGTCGCCGTCG
>JBGSXQ010000048.1:0-3728 GCA_041751315.1 Gaiellaceae bacterium
TCGACGCCGACGAGCTCGGGCACCCAGCGCCGCACGTAGTCGCCGGTGGGGTCGTAGCGCTCTGCCTGCCGCGTCGGATTGAGCACGCGGTTCGGCCGCGTGTCCGCTCCGGTGCCGGCGACCCACTGCCAGTTGCCGACGTTGTTCGGGATGTCCGCGTCGACGAGGAGCGACGCATAGTGCTCGGCTCCTGCGCGCCAGTCGAGGTAGAGGTGCTTCGTCAGGAACGACGCGGTGACGAGGCGCGCCCGGTTGTGCATGAAACCCTCCTGGCGGAGCTGCCGCATGCCTGCGTCGACGAGGGGAAATCCGGTGCGGCCCTCCTTCCATGCGGTGAGCGCGTCGTGATCGTCTCGCCAACGATCGCCGCGCGGCCGCATGTCCTCCCGCGCCAGCTCGGGCCGCGCGGCGAAGAGCTGGTAGTGGAAGTCGCGCCAGCACAGCTGCCGCACGAACTCCTCGCCTCCGAGGCAACCCAGCGTGCGCTCGACGATCTCGAGCGGTGAGACGCAGCCGAAGCGAATGTAGGCGGACAGGCGCGAGGTCGAATCGTCCGCGAGGTCGTCCCGACCGGTTCCGTACGCGCCGAGCCCGCCGGAGATCCAGTCGTCGAGACGGCGGCTGCCCTCGGTCGCGCCACCGGGTGGGGTGCTCGGCGACGTGAGCCCCACCTCGAGGTCGGGCACGCCGCCGGGGTCGATGCCCTCAGGGAGCCGCACGACCTCAGGCGACGCGAGCACGAGCCGGCGAGGTTCGGCGCGCCAACGATTCCAGTACGGCGTGAAGACGGCGAAGCGCTCGCCGCCCCCCGACGGGACGACGTCGCCCGGCGGGATGACGGTGACGCCGGGGTGGACACGGACATCGAGCCCCGCTTCGCGCAGCGCGCGTTCCCGACCCCGCGCGTACGTGCTGACATCCTCAGCCAGATGGACGGTCGGCACGCCGAGCCGCACGACCTCGGCGACGACGTCTCCCCGTCGCACGACGAGCGCGCCACCCCGTTCCCGAAGCGACCGATCGAGGTCGCGCAACGAGTCGAGCAGGAAGGTGACGCGGTTCGGTGCGCCGAAGCGGGCAAGGATCGCCTCGTCGAGGACGAAGAGCGGGATCACGCGCTCGCACTCCTTGCAAGCGGCGCTCAGAGCCGGGTTGTCGTGCAGACGCAGGTCGCGTGTGAGAAGGACGATCCCGACCCGCATCGAGGCCACGCTACGCTACGACGACGAGCAGGCGGCGCAGGGAGGAAGCCATGGCAGCAGCAGTTACGACTGAGCTCCGGACGATCGGGCACTGGATCGGCGGCGAGCCGGTTCGCGGCGATTCGGGACGCACGACCCCGGTCTACAACCCGGCCACCGGCGAGCAGACAGGCGAGGTGACGCTCGCGTCGGCGGAGGAGATCGACCGCGCAGTTGCGACCGCTGCGAAGGCGTACGAGACGTGGCGTCACTGGTCGCTGTCGAAGCGCAGCGAGCTCTTCTTCCGCATCTATCAGCTCGTCGACGAGCACCGCGACGACCTCGCGCGCCTCCTCACGGCCGAGCACGGCAAGGTGCTCTCCGACGCGCACGGCGAGGTGCAGCGCGGGATCGAGGTCGTCGAGTACGTCTGCGGGATCCCCGAGCTCCTGAAGGGCAGCTACTCGGAGCAGGCCTCGACGGGCATCGACGTCTACTCGATCCGGCAGCCGCTCGGCGTGGTTGCCGGCATCACGCCATTCAACTTTCCCGCCATGGTGCCCATGTGGATGTGGGCACCCGCGATCGCGTGCGGAAACGCCTTCATTCTCAAGCCGTCGGAGAAGGATCCGTCGGCGTCGCTCCTGACCGCGGAGCTGCTCAAGGAGGCCGGGCTCCCCGACGGCGTCTTCACCGTCGTCCAGGGCGACAAGGTCGCGGTCGACGCGATCCTCGAGCACCCCGACCTCGCGGCCGTGAGCTTCGTCGGCTCGACGCCGATCGCGCGCTACGTCTACGAGACCGGGACGAGAAACGGCAAGCGAGTACAGGCGCTCGGCGGCGCGAAGAACCACATGATCGTCCTCCCCGACGCCGACATCGACATGGCCGCGGACGCGGCCGTGAGCGCGGGCTACGGATCAGCCGGCGAGCGCTGTATGGCGATCTCGGTCGTCGTCGCCGTCGGTGACGCAGGCGACGAGCTCGTCGACGCCATCAAGGAGCGCCTGCCGAAGGTGAAGGTCGGCGACGGCCTCGATCCCGAGTCTGAGATGGGGCCGCTCGTCACACGCGAGCACCGCGACAAGGTTGCCTCGTACCTCGACTCCGGCCCTGCACAGGGAGCCACGCTCGTCGCCGACGGCCGCGAGACCGCGCCCGACAACGGTGGCTTCTTCCTCGGCGTGTCCCTGCTCGACAACGTGAAGCCCGAAATGGACGCGTACCGCGACGAGATCTTCGGGCCGGTGCTCTCGGTGGTGCGGGTGAAAACGTACGACGAGGCCCTGAAGCTCGTCAACGAGAACCCGTACGGCAACGGCGTCGCCATCTTCACGCGCGACGGGGGCGTGGCGCGGCAGTTCCAGTTCGACGTGAACGTCGGGATGGTCGGCGTGAACGTCCCGATCCCCGTGCCCGTCGCGTACTACTCGTTCGGCGGCTGGAAGAGCTCCCTCTTCGGCGACCGGCACATCTACGGCCCCGAGGGGATCGACTTCTACACCAGGACGAAGGCGGTCACGAGCCGCTGGCCCGACCCGGCCACGAGCAGGGTCGACCTCGGCTTTCCACAGACCAGGTAAATGGCGCACCTCCGGCTCATCTCGGAGGACGAGGCCGACGGCGTGCTGAAGGAGGAGTACGGCGCCGCAATCGAGCGGGCGGGGAAGGTCTTCAACATCCTGAAGTCGATGAGCCTCAACCCGCCGGTGCTGAGGGCGTCGATGGAGCTCTACAAGGAGATCATGTTCGGCCCGTCCGGGCTCTCACGGAAGGAGCGGGAGTTGCTCGCGACCGTCACGTCGGCGGAGCAGTTCTGCCGCTACTGAACGTCGGCGCATGCCGACGACCTCCGTGCAGAGGGCGCAGACGACGAGACCGCTCACCATGCGATGCACGACTACCGCAAGGCCGACCTTTCGCCGCGCGAGCGGGTGCTGTGCGACTTCGCGGTCAAGCTGACGCACCTCGCGGCGGAGGTCGACGCGAGCGACATCGACGTGCTCCGCGCGCAGGGTCTCTCCGACACGGACGTCTCGGACGCGATCCAGGTGATCGGCTACTTCAACTACGTGACGCGCGTCGCCGACGGCGTCGGGATCGAGGACGAGCCCGAATGGCGTCCGTCGAGCGAGTGAGACGCGTAGCCGATGTCGTCGGCGGATAGCGCGCTCATCGTCATGGCCACTCTGACTGCGATCGCACGGCCTGGATGGGCCATCACCGAGACGGCCTTCCCGTAGCCGACTTCCGCAACACACGACCCTCTCCCTCGCGTCGCGTCAGGCCGTCGGCATCGAAGCGTTCTAGGAGGAGCTGTGCGTCGCGGCGGCCGACGCCGGCGAGATCGCGGAAGCGGGCGAGCGTGATTCCGCCCGTCGCCCGACACTCGGACATGAGGACGTCCCGCGCCACCTCGAACCCGTCCGCACCGATCACATAGCCGTCGCCGAGACGGACGAGCCGGCCGCGAGCCTCGAGAAACCGTGCGAGCTCGTCGTCGGCGACCCGCGTCGCCCTGACGCCCGTGCCCGCGAGCTCTGCCTC
>JBGSXQ010000049.1:0-2164 GCA_041751315.1 Gaiellaceae bacterium
CGTCGAGCGCTCGACGAACCGACGCGGCGAGGAGATCCGGCTCACGCGCCGCGGCCGCTTCCTCGGCGGCGGCGTCACCGCCGAGCTTCTCAGGCTTGCCTGAGCGCCTGGAAACGGCTGGGCACGCGGCTACCATCGGACCGGTGATGCAGCTCACTGCGCGGAAACGCGAGATCCTGCGGCGCGTGATCGAGGAGCACCTGGAGACCGGCCAGCCGGTCGGCTCGCGTGTGCTCGTCGAGCGCTCCGGGCTCGGTGTGTCGTCGTCCACCGTCCGCGGTGAGCTCGCTGAGCTCGAGGCGCTCGGGCTTCTCACGCATCCGCACACCTCCGCCGGCCGGACGCCGACCGAGACCGGCTACCGCATCTATGCGGGCGAGCTCGTCGAGGGACTCGAAGGGCGCCCCGACGAGCTCGGGGTCGACCTCCGCACGATGCGCGACGAGATCGAGCAGGCGCTGCGGGCGACGACCGACATGCTCTCCGATGCGACGCGCCTCCTCGCGCTCGTCTCGGCTCCCTCGCTCGAGACCGCGTCCATCCGCCACATCGAGGTGCTCACGCTTCAGGCCTCGAGCGTCATGGTCGTCGTCATCACGTCGACGGGCGGCGTCACGAAGCGAGTGTTCCGGCTGGAGGAGCCCATCGACCACGGCCTCGTCGCGTGGGCGGGTGCGTACCTCGAGGAGCAGGTCGTCGGTGAGCGCCTGGGGTCGCGCGCCGTGCGCCGGAGACTCGAGGCGCCCGAGCTGGGAGAGCGCGAGCGCGCGTTCCTCACTCTGATCGGCCAGACACTCCTCGAAGTCGGTGCCGAGGCCCGGCCCGAGGTGTTCGTCGGAGGCACGGCCGGCCTCGTGGGCGGCGGAGCGGGAGTCGAGGAGGTCGAGGCGACGATGCGGCTCGTCGAGCTTCTCGAGCGACGCGCCGCCGTGTTGGCTCTTGTCTCCGAGGCGCTCGAGCCGCAGCGCCCTGTCGTGCACGTCGGCCCCGAGGTCGAGGGCGCCGATCTCCACTCCGTCTCTCTCGTCGGCGCGACCTACGGCATCCGCTCGACGGCACTCGGTGCGATCGGGCTCATCGGACCCCTGCGGATGGACTACGAGAAGGCGATTCGCAACGTCAGGGCAGCGGCGTTCGAGCTGTCGCGGTTCGTCGAAGACGTGTACGAGGACGCCTGATGGCGACGACCGACGCGGAGTACTACGAGCTGCTGGGTGTCTCGCGCGGGGCGAGCGAGGTCGAGATCAAGCAGTCCTTCCGGCGACTAGCGCGCGAGCTCCATCCCGACGTCTCCGAGGAGCCCGACGCCGATCGTCGCTTCCGCGAGGTCGCGGAGGCATATGAGGTCCTCTCCGATCCCGAGCGCCGCGCGCTCTACGACCGCTACGGCAAGGCGGGCCTGCAGCGAGGCGGGTTCGAGTCTGCGTTCGCGGACTTCGGCAGCCTCGCCGACGTGTTCGCCGCCTTCTTCGGCGATGACGCGGTGGGATCCCGCCGGGGCGGTCGCCCGTCGCGGGGGGGAGACGTCCAGGCCCTGCTCGAGATCGAGCTCGAGGAGGCGTATGCCGGTCTCGCCGCGCGGGTTCCGCTCGAAGTTGCGGTGCCATGCGAGCACTGTGGGACGACTGGCGCGGAGCCGGGGACGTCGACGCGGCCGTGTCCGACCTGCGACGGCGCCGGAGCGATCCGAACCGTGTCGCAGAACATCTTCGGGCAGTTCGTCCAGCAGCGGGCATGTCCCGACTGCGGTGGCGTGGGCGAGGTGCTCGAGCAGCCGTGCTCCGAGTGCGCGGGCGAGGGGCGCGTCGTCGCGCGCAACGATCTCGAGGTCGACATTCCGCCGGGCATCCACGACGGGCAGCAGATTCGAGTGCGCGGTGAGGGGCACGCTGGCTTCCGCAGCTCGGAGCGCGGGCACGCCTTCGTCGTCGTCCGCGTGCGCCCCGATCCGCGGTTCGTCCGCGACGGCGACGATCTCCACACCGCCGTTCGGCTCACGATGACCGAGGCCGCACTCGGGACGACGATCACGGTGACGTCTCTCGGAGGCGACCACGAGCTCGACGTGGCGCCGGGCACGCAGCCGGGCGAGGTTCGCGCCATCTCCGGGCGGGGGATGCCGTCGGTGCGCGGTTCCGGGCGAGGGTCGCTCTACGTCCGTCTC
>JBGSXQ010000050.1:0-2676 GCA_041751315.1 Gaiellaceae bacterium
GCCGCGAGGGGTCACCCCGACACCGAGCTGCTCGAGGCCGAGGCCCTCGACGTTCGGCCGACGCCCCGTCGCGACCAGGAGACGCTCGGCAGCGAGCACCTCCCCCGAGGCGAGACGCAGGCGCACCCCGCCACCGTCGGGCTCGACCCGCTCTGCACCCACCCCTGTGATCACTCGAAGCCCTTCTTCCTCGAAGCGCTCTTGCAGAAGCTCGCCGGCGTCGGCGTCGATCCGCGCCAGCAGATGGTCGTCCTGCTCGACGATTGTCACTTCCGACCCCATCCGCCGGAAGAACTGGCCGAGCTCGACACCTACGGCTCCGCCGCCGAGCACGGCAAGGCTCTGCGGCATGGTGCCCGCCCAGACCGCCTCGCGGTTCGTCCAGTACTCGACCCCGTCGAGACCCTCGAGCGGTGGGATCGCCGGGGCCGACCCCGTCGCCACGACCAGCACGTCGTACTGGAGCTCACGATCGTCGACGCGGACGATGCCGGGACGCGCGACGAGGGCGTCGCCGCGAACCAGCTCGGCTCGCTGTTCCTCGAGCCAACCGGCGTGCCATGCGTCGTCGCGACCGTCCGTCACCTGATCGCGCCACCAGAGCACGCGCTCGACGTCGATCGGGCCCGTGACTGCCTCCGCCGCGCCAGGGGCGAGCCGGGCCGCGGCCAGAGCCTCTGCGGGGCGCAGCAGCGTCTTGGTCGGAAGACAGGCGTAATACGAGCACTCCCCGCCTGCGAGCTCGCGCTCGACGACGACGATCTCGACGTGCGGATCGCGTCGTCGGAGCGCACCGACGAAGTGCTCGCCGCTCGATCCGGCGCCGAGGACGACGACGCGCCTACCTGCCATCAAACGGAGAGGGCGGGATTTGAACCCGCGACGCACCTTTCAGCACGTACGCGATTTCCAGTCGCGCTCCTTAGGCCGCTCGGACACCTCTCCAGGACGCGACAGCCTAGCCGGGGGCGCCCTCAAGTTCCCGCTGCGGCGGAGACGTACGTCGCGACTTCCTGGATCTGCTCCTCGCTCAGCGTGTCCGCGAACGACGGCATGGCGCCAGCACCGTTCGTCACGCGCTCCACCGCGAGCTCGACCGACGGCTTCGTTGCGTCGAGATTCGGGCCGATGGTGCCGGTCGCGCCCGCGTCGGCGAGCGTGTGGCAGCTTGCGCAACCCGCGGTGCCCAGGAAGATCCCCTTTCCGACGGGATCGCTGCCTGCCGTCTCCGTCGGCTCGGTCTCGGCAGGTTCCGTCTCGGCAGGTTCCGTCTCGGCCGGCTCGGTCTCTTCGCCGACTGCCGTTTCTTCCTGCACCGCCTCGTGGGCCTCCCCCACCTCCGCGAGCGCGATCACCGCTGCCATCTGCGCGATGAAGAAGACGCCGCAGATCGCGATGAAGAGACCGAGGCGGTTGCGCGGGAACTCGGGCTGCGAGCGCGGGATGACGAGGGCGACGACGAGCGCAAAGACGATGAACGCGAGCGCGACGAGCCCAAGCGCGGTCTCGTACCCGGTCAGCGCCAGCAGCACGGCGAGGACGCTACCACGGTGCCAGGCGGCGAGATTCCGCTACTGCTCGAGCGGAGCCATCGTCAGGCCGAAGTCCTTCAACTGCGTCCAGTACAGCTCTGCCTGCTCCTTCTCGCCCGTCCATACGATCGCCTGGCCGGACTCGTGTATCCGGTTGGCGAGCTCCATGCCGCGGTCGTAGCTCACCCCTGGGATGACGTTGGACAGGGCATATGCGACGCCCTGAAACGTGTTGTGATCGTCGTTCAGCACGATCACCCGCCACGCCCGCCCGAGGCCTGTGCCGGTGCCTCGCCGAGCACGCTCGCGAGGCGGAGTCAGCGTGGCCGGCGCCATGCGCGTGACCGTACCAGGGCCTCCGATACCCTTACCCCGCTCACGGGCGCATAGCTCAGCGGGAGAGCGCTCGCTTCACACGCGAGAGGTCCCTGGTTCGATCCCAGGTGCGCCCACTCGGCTTATCGCCAGAGCGGAGCCGCGTCGATCCGCGCGCGATCCACGCGCGCGCGCACCTCGTTGTGACTGCGCCGCTCCCGGCACGACGTGCAGCGCAGCTCGACGTTCGCCGCGACCTTCGACCCTCCCTTCGAGCGCGGGAGGATCTCGTCGCAGGCGACTCCCTCGGTGGTGCCGCAGTCGGCACAGCGACCGCGATCTCTGCACCAGACCGCGAAGCGCACGACCTGGGAGACGCTCTCCTCCACCACGCGCACGTCGACTTCACCGAGGATCGCGGCGCGCGCCTTCGCGAGCGCTTCGGCCTTCTGCCTGCGGCGTAGGCTCGTCTCGTCGACAAGAGCCCGGACATCGCGCGCCGCAAGGGCTTCGTCCCCTCGCCAGAAGCGATCCTGGTACCACCACCAGGTCGCGCCGTCGCGCCTGGTCGCGAGAACCGGCTGCTCGACCTGTGAGCTCGCCAGGCGCCTGAAGCGCCGCTCCGAGCATTCGAGGTGATGCTGTTTGAAGTGGAGCCGGAAGACGCGGGGGCCGGGCTGGGGAGCTGCAAGCTCGACGACCTGCGTGCGCAGATCGCGGACGCGCTGTCGCCTGGCGGCGAGTAGGCCGATTACGGTGTCGAGACGGGCGCGGATGACCTCGCGCTCGCGTTCGAGCGCACGCCTGTACCCGCCGCGCAGGAGCCGCC
>JBGSXQ010000051.1:0-3806 GCA_041751315.1 Gaiellaceae bacterium
GTCCTACCGTTACGGTCGTATCCTCGTGCATGGTCGGCGACCTCCGTATGTGGCTCTACCGGACCCACTCCGGCAACCCACGACATATGCGTAGGCGCCGACCACTCTCAGGGAGCGGTCGGATGCTCCATCCTGTCTAGCCGTCGCGTACGTCCGGTCAGTACGCCGGCTGCAGATCGGAGAACATCGGGAAGTGCTTGACGTTCGTCGTGAGAAGTTCGGTGTCGAGGAGGAGCGCGGTGGCGGCAATGAGGTAGTCAACGTCCTCGATCCCGCTGTGGCTTGGCCGGTAGCGACGGGCGAGCTCGCCGCCAAGGCGCGCGACTCGCCGGTTGACCGGAACCCACAGAAGCGCGGCAAGGAACCGCTCGATCACGCTCAGCTCGGCGTCGCGTGCGCCTGCGACGATCTCGAACCGAACCAGCTCGCTCGCAAGAACGGGGCGCGCTGGGTCGGCGAGATCGCCGAGCAGCGCGTGGGCGGGTTGGCGTCCTCGCAGATAGTCGACAGCGATCGTCGTATCGATCAGCTTCACTCGATGCCGAGCCGGCGCAGACCCTCGTTCATGTCGCCGCCGCGGATCGCATCGACGTATTCGGCGCCGGTGAACGTTCGATCAGCCCATAGTCCGAATGCTGCATCGAGGGCCTCGAGCTTCTCCTGTCTCGTGAGCTCGAGCTCGTACGTGTCACGGATCGCGCGCCGAATCAGCTCTGAAACCGACGCACCGGTTGCCTTCGACATCCGGTCGAGCCGCCTGCGCTCGTCGTCGCCGAGATAGATCTGCGTTCGAGTCATAGCCATTGGTATACACCACTAGGTGTAGCAAGTCAGCGCCGAGCTTGCGACGAATCTCAGGAGGCGCCGCGCTACGATGGTTGCGACCTAACGGGGAGCTCGGGCAGCCGGGCTGAGAGGGCGGACCGAGGCGCCGCCGACCCGCAGAACCTGATCTGGGTAATTCCAGCGGAGGAAGGCGTGTCCGAAGAGGTGGTTGTGGTGGTATCGGGAGGCGAGGCGCCCGCAGCATCTGCGGTGCTCGCTGTTCCGCTCGGCGCCCCGGTGATCGCAGCCGACCGGGGTCTCGAGCATGCCCTGGCGCTCGGGCTCGAGGTTGCGGTTGCCGTCGGGGACTTCGACTCGGCCTCCCCGGAGGCGGTCGACGTCGCGGAGTCGTCGGGGACGCGAATCGTGCGTCACTCGGCAGAGAAGGACGCCACCGATCTCGAGCTCGCGCTCGACACGGCACTGGGCATGAGCCCGGAACGCATCCTCCTGCTCGCCGGGCAGGGCGGGCGTCTCGACCACGAGCTGGCGACGCTTCTCCTGCTCGCGGCAGATCGCTACCGCGCCGTGCAAATCGACGCGCTGGTGGGGAACGCGCACGTTCACGTGGTTCGAAGCGAGCGCGAGCTCGAGGGGAAGCCCGGCGAGCTGATCTCGCTGCTCGCGCCGCATGGCGCCGCCGAGGGAGTCACGACGGAGGGCCTCCTCTACCCGCTCCGCGGCGAGAGGCTGCACGCGGGATCGACTCGCGGTGTCTCGAACGTGTTCCTTTCGGCCATGGCCCGAGTAGCCGTGGCGCGCGGCGTCCTGATCGCGCTACGCCCAGGAACGACGGGATGAAAACGCTTGTGACGATCGGTTACAAGCTGGTTTGGGCGCTCGCAACTGTCGGCACGGTGGTGGCAGCGCTCACGGCAGGGGCATGCGGCGGGTCGGGCGAGCAGCCGTCCGAGGTCGTGCTCGTCACGCACGACTCGTTCGCGATCTCGGAGGACGTGAAGAGCGCCTTCGAGGAGGAAAGTGGGCTGACGCTGCGGATCCTGAAGGCCGGAGACGCGGGCGAGATCGTCACGCGCGCCCTTCTCACCGCCGGCAACCCGGAGGGCGACGTTCTCTTCGGGATCGACAGCAATCTCCTGACGCGCGCGCTCGACGGCGACGTGTTCGAGGCCTACGAGCCGGCCGAGCTCGAGGCCGTCGACCCGGAGCTCATCCTCGATCCCGAGAATCGTGCGACGCCTGTCGACCGCGGCGACGTCTGCCTGAACTACGACAAGGCGTGGTTTGCCGAGCGCGGGATCGCACCGCCCCGCACCCTGGCCGACCTGACGCTTCCCCGCTACCGCGAGCTGCTCGTCGTCCAGAACCCTGCGACGTCCACCCCAGGCCTGGCGTTCCTGCTCGCGACGATCGCAGCAACGGGCGACGAGTGGCAGGAGTACTGGCGCACGCTGCGGGCGAACGGCGTCCTTGTCGTGGACGGTTGGGAGGATGCGTACTACGCGCGGTTCTCGGGCTCCGCGGGGACCAAGGGTCGCCGGCCGATCGTCGTCTCCTACGCCTCGAGCCCGCCCGCCGAGGTCTTCTATCGCGATCCGCGCCCGGACGAGGCGCCGACGGGAGTCGTCCAGGCCTCGTGCTTCCGTCAGGTCGAGCTCGTCGGAGTGCTACGCGGCGCGAAGAACGAGGACGGCGCGCGCAAGCTCGTCGACTTCATGCTCTCGCGCCGCTTCCAGGAGGACATCCCGCTGCAGATGTTCGTGTTCCCCGTGCGAGCGGATGCAGCTCTCCCCCCGGTGTTCGAGCAGTTCGCGGTCGTTCCGGAGAGCCCGCTCGAGCTCGCGCCCGACGAGATCGAGGAGAACCGCGAGCGGTGGGTGGACGAGTGGACAGACATCGTGGTGCGCTAGGCCGCGCGCTCGCCTTCGGCGTCCCGCTCGGCTTCCTCGCGCTCTTCTTCGCGTACCCGCTCGTCGCGATCGTCGATCGCGGGCTACGAGGAGACGGCGAGGGGCCACTCGACGTCCTGAGTGATCCGACCACGCGCGAGGTCGTCTGGTTCACGCTCTGGCAGGCGCTCGCGTCGACCCTGCTGACGATCGCGATAGCGCTGCCCGCCTCCTACGTGCTCGGGCGCTACCGGTTTCGCGGGCGTTCGCTCGTGAGCGCGCTCGTCGTGGTGCCGTTCGTGCTCCCGACCGTGGTGGTTGCGCTCGCGTTCCTCGCGATCCTGCCGGCGCCGGTCGATCGCGGCTGGGCGCCGATCCTGATCGCACACGCGTTCTTCAACGTCGCCGTGGTCGTACGCATCGTCGGGACGTTCTGGGCGAGCCTCGATCCGCGCATCGGAGAGGCGGCTTCGACGCTCGGCGCGCCGCCGTCGAAGCGCTTGCGCGAGATCACGGTGCCGCTCATGGCTCCGGCGCTCGCGTCCGCCGCCGCGATCGTCTTCCTGTTCTCCTTCACGTCGTTCGGAGTCGTCCTCATCCTCGGCGGGCCGAGGTACGCCACGATCGAGGCGGAGATCTACAACCAGGCCGTCCGCCTGTTCGACCTGAGAGCCGCGGCGGTGCTCTCGATCGTGCAACTCGCGTGCGTCGCCGCGACGGTCTGGGTGGCAATGCGGCTCGAGCGCCGCGTGAGCGCGCGGAGCGCGCCACGACCCGAGGAGGACACGCTGCAACCTCTGCGCACATCACGCGACAGGCTGATCGCGGGCCTCTCGCTGGGGGCACTCGGCCTGTTCCTCGGACTGCCTCTGCTCGTTCTCGCGGAGGGGTCGCTCGCGGTCGGCGGCGGGCATTCCCTGGACGCCTACGAGGCACTCGCCCGTCCCACGAGCGTCCTCCTCGTCGCTCCCTGGGAGGCGATCGTGAACTCGATCGTCTATGCGGCAGCGGCAACCGCCATTGCGGTCGTCGTCGGTGGGCTCGCCGCGCTCGCCATCGCCGACCGGCGCTCGCGAGTGCTCGACGGGCTCGTTCTCCTCCCCCTCGGCGCCTCGGCGGTGATGCTCGGGC
>JBGSXQ010000052.1:0-3803 GCA_041751315.1 Gaiellaceae bacterium
GTTGGGCAGGGAGGCCACGTCGGCGGCGACGGCGCGAGCAGCGCGATGCACCACGGGGAGGCCGCGACGCGTTTTTCCCCGATCGAGGTCTGGGAGGCGAGAAACCCCTGGCTGATGGAGAAGGTCGAGCTCGCGCCCGACTCGTGCGGCCCCGGCCGCCACCGCGGCGGCCTCGGCATCGACATGGCCTTCCACATGTTCGAGGACGCGTACGTCACTTCGGCGGTCGAGCGGACGAGGAATGCGCCCTGGGGACTGGGTGGAGGCGGCTATGGTCGCCCGAACGGGGCCGGGCTCCGCTCCGCGGATGGTTCACAGATCACGTTCGGTAAGGCCACTCGGCTGAAGGTGCCCAAAGGCGCCACACTGCTTCTGCAGTGTGGAGGGGGAGGGGGTTACGGCCCACCCGCCGAGCGCGAGCCCGAGCGCATCCACGCCGACATCCGAGAGGGTTACATCACCGAGGAGCACGCGCGCATGCACTACGCGCACGCGTTCGAGCCCGAGACGGAGGTGTGACAGGCAGACGAGGCCCTTCTTGCGCCGAGCAAGCGAAAACGCTCATTCCGAAGTCGTGATCGAGGAGATCGCGAAGCGGTACTCGGAATCGCCCGTGAGCTGAGAGGAACTGCGCGGGCAAGTGCAGGGCGTGACGAGAACCTCGCGCGTTCGCGAATGTGGCGGCACGTGAAGAAGTACAGTGCCCTCGAGGCAGTGGTGATGGAAGATTCCGCCGGCTCTGCCAAGACTGGAGGCATCGTATGAGGCAAAGCGAGATCTTCGGCGCCGGCAACCTCACCGAGGACGCCGATCCGATCACGACGGAGGTGATCAGGCACGGTCTGAACTCGGCGGCGGAGCAGATGAAGAGGGCGCTGATCCGGACGGCGTTCTCGCCGGTCATCTACGAGGTGCTGGACTTCGCGGTCGCGATCTACGACCGGCAGGTGCGGCTGCTCGCGCAGGCCCCTGCGCTGCCCCTTTTCATGGGTACGATGGGATTCTGCATACAAGGGGCAGTCGAGGCGGTCGGTGGCGAGGAGGAGCTGGAGCCGGGCGACATCATCCTCTACAACGTCCCCTACGGAACCGGCTCGCACCCGCAGGACGCCGCGCTCGTGATGCCGGTCTACGTCTTTGACCAGGAGCTGATCGGGTACACCACGATCAAGGGGCACTGGCTCGATATCGGCGGCAAGGAGCCGTACTCGACAGACACCGTTGACGTCTTTCAGGAAGGCACGATCTTCCCCGGCGTCAAGCTCTACCGCCGCGGCGAGCTGGTCGACGACATCTTCCGGATGGCCGTCGCCAACTCCCGCGTGCCGAAGATGGTCGCCGGCGACATCAACGCCGAGGTCGTCGGCGTCCGCACCGGCGCCGCCGCCCTCGTGCGGCTGGTCGAGCGCTACGGCCTCGAGACCTTCTGGGAGTCCGTCGAGCGGATGTTCGACCACGGCGAGGCCGTCGTCCGCAGCTACTTCGAGCGCATCCCCGACGGCCGCTACGTCGGCCACGGTGAGCTGGACAACGACGGCATCAGCGAGGATCCGATCCCCTTCGAGGTCGTCGTCGAGGTCGACGGCTCGACCGTCCGCGTCGACTACTCGAGCGTGCCGAATGCGCTGGCCGGACCGCTCAACACACCGGTCGCGTCCACCGTCTCGGCGAGTCGGATCGCGATCACGATGCTCGCCGGCAGCGGGGAGGCGCCGAACGATGGGCACTTCCGCCCGCTCGAGGTGGTGACCCGGCCCGGCTCGATGTTCCATCCGCTGTCCCCTTCCCCGACGTTTCTGTGCACCTGGCCAGCTCTGCAAGCGATCGAGGTGATCTACGACGCGATCGCCAAAGCACTGCCAGAGGCTGTCCCTGCCTGGAGCGCCAGCTGTCTCTGCGCTCTGGTCTGGTGGGGCGTCCGCGAAGAGAGTGGCGAGCCCTGGGCGGACGGCTCGCCCCACCCGGTCGGGCAGGGAGGCCACGTCGGCGGCGATGGAGCGAGCAGCCTCATCCACGTGTCGGAGGCCGCGACGCGCTTCTCCCCGATCGAGGTCTGGGAGGCGAGAAACCCCTGGCTGATGGAGAAGGTCGAGCTCGCGCCCGACTCGTGCGGCCCAGGCCGCCACCGCGGCGGCCTCGGCGTCGACATGTTCTTCCAGACCAGTGAGAACGTGTACGTGACGGCCGTCCTTGAGCGGACGAAGAGCCCCGCGCCCGGACTCGAGGGCGGTGGGACCGGTCGCGCCAACGCTGCGGCGATCCGGTATCCGAACGGCGCGCGCACGACTCTCGCGAAGACGACGCGGCTCATGGTTCCGAAAGGCGCGACGATTGAGCTGTCCACAGGCGGCGGTGGCGGCTACGGGCCTCCCGCAGCGCGCGACCCGGGAGCAATTCGGGCCGATCTCGGTGAGGGCTACGTCACCGAGGAGCACGTGAGCACGCACTACCCTCACGTGCTCGAGGAGCGCTAAAACGTGTCCGATTCCGTCGAGCGACCGTCCGTCTCCGCCCTCGTTCCGAGGCAGGTCGGCGGGGCGTCGGTCGGCGAGCTACTCTACCTCTCGCAGGCGGACGTCCGAACGCTCCTGCCACCGCTCGAGGAGGGGATCGAGCTCGTCGAGCACACGTACCGTGCAATGGCGGCGGGCGGTGTGCAGCTGCCGCCGAAGACCGCGATCCACCCTCGTCCCGACGGCTTCATGCACGCCATGCCGGCATACGTGCAGCACGCCGACGCGGCAGCGCTCAAGTGGGTCGCCGGATCTCGATCGAACAAGGCGCGAGGCTTGGCTTACATCACAGGGCTGATTGTCCTTAACGACCCGGAGACGGGATTCACGTTGGCTGTGATGGACGCCGCGGAGATCACCGCTGCGCGAACCGCCGCCGCGAGCGGCGTCTGCGTGCGGCGCTGGGCTCCGGTGGACTGGCGCACGGCCGCTGTTATCGGGTGCGGTGTGCAGGCCGCGCACCACGTTCGCGTGCTCAGGCTGCTCAACCCCGATGTCGTGGTCCGCGGGTACGACCCGCACCCTGAGCGGGTCGCAGCCCTTGACGGCGTCGAGGTGGCCACGGGCCCCCGCGAGGCCGTGCGGGACTCAGACGTCGTCATCACGACGTGCCCCATGTCCCAGGAACCCGCACCCGTGCTGACGTCGGACTGGCTCGCGGAGCAGTACCTCCTGCTGCCGGTTGACTACGACGCGTCCGTGCAGGCGAGCGCCATCGCCGCAGCGGAGCTTTTCGTCGTCGACGACATCGGTCAGTTCGAGTACAACCGCGGGCATGGGCACTTCGCCGGCTGGCCGAAGCCGCATGCCTCTGTCGGCCAAGCCCTCGACAGCCCGAATCACCCCGGCCGTGTCGCATGTGCGAACCTCGGGGTCGGGGCACTGGACGCAGTCTTCGCGCAGCGCGTTCTAGCGTCTGCAGCTGTGGCGGGAACCGGTACGCCCCTGCCGCGTTGACGCGGTGCACGGCTCGGCGAAGAGCGCGGGCTCGTCCGTCGGCGAGTTAGACGCGAGGAGCGTCAACGATTGCCGGCAATAACCCGACTGCGGAGGCGGAGCCGCCTGAACCGGTCTGGCTGGAGCGCGGCGACGTCGAAGCTCGGCGCCTCGGCGGCCACCAGCTGCGCCGCCACGCGTCCTGTCACAGGCGCAAGGGTCAAGCCCATCATCGCGTGCGCAGTCACGAGGACTACGTCATCGTTTCCCTTTGCGCGTCCGATGATCGGCAGGCCGTCGGGCGAGCAGGGCCGCAGGCCGCACCACGGCTTGATGCCCTCGAAATGCTCGGGG
>JBGSXQ010000053.1:0-7112 GCA_041751315.1 Gaiellaceae bacterium
AGCCCGCCTTCTCGAGCGGATCGCCCCGCTCCAGGCCGAGCTGAAGACGCTGCTCGAGCAGGCAGCGCGCAAGAGCACCACGACGAAGTATCACCGGCTGTTCGCCAACAACCTGCTCAAGCGCTGGCCGGCCCTGTGGACCTTCACCCGCATCGACGGCGTCGAGCCAACCAACAACCACGCCGAGCGCGGCCTGCGCGGGGCAGTCATCTACCGCAAGCTCTCGCTCGGCAGCCAGTCCGAGGGAGGCGAGCGCACCATCGAGCGGCTCCTCTCGGCCTCGCTCACCTGCCGCCTACAACAGCGCTCGCTCTTCGCCTACCTCAGCGACGTCCTCAGCGCCAAGATCCGAGGCGACCCCATCCCGCTGCTCGCCTGATCCAGCGGGGGGCCTGAACGCTTACGGAAAAGGGGGCAGGGGATAAGCCTGTGGAAGGTGGGGAAAACGCTGCAAACGGCGCTACGTCGAGGCGAGGATTCCCATCGTCCGGTACTTGGCGCGGCGCTGCCGGCGCCGCTCGTCCGGCTGCGTGGCGTCGATATCGTCGAATGCAGCGAGAATTCCTTGCTCGAGTAGTCGAGCGGCGGCATCTGGGTCGGCATGCGCGCCACCCTCGGGCTCGGCGATGACCGCATCGATCACCCCGAGCTCGAGACAGTGCGCAGCGTCGGGCTTGAACGCAGCCGCGGCCTTGCGCGCCTCGCCGGCGTCGCGCCAGAGGATCGCAGCGCACCCCTCCGGGGAGATGACCGAGTAGATCGCGTTCTCCTGCATGAGCACCCGGTCGGCTACTGCGATCGCTACCGCTCCACCCGACCCGCCTTCGCCGATCACACAGGCAACCGTCGGCACACCCAGGCGCACCATCGCAGCCTGCGAGCGGGCGATCGCGCCACCCTGGCCGTGCTGCTCGGCTGCCACGCCCGGATATGCACCGGGAGTATCGACCAGCGCGAGCAGCGGGAAGTCGTGCCTGTCCGCGAGCGCCATCGCGCGCATCGCCTTGCGGTAGCCCTCCGGGTAAGCCATGCCGAAGTTGCGCGTCGTGCGCTCCTTGAGGTCGCGTCCCGTCTGATGGCCCACGAGCACGACAGTGCGGCCGCCGAGCTTGCCGAGCCCGGTGACGAGCGCCGGGTCGTCCGCGCGGCCACGGTCGCCGTGGAGCTCGAAGAAGTCCTCGAACATGCGCTCCACGTAGTCGAGCGTGTACGGCCGATCCACGTGCCGCGCGAGCTCGACCGACCGCCAGATCTCCTCCTCGCTCGGGTCGGCACGGAGGTGATCGAGCTGATCCTGGAGGCGCGCGAGCTCACCGGAGAGCTTCGTGCCGCGCAGGAGCTTCATGCCGCCGAGCTTACTGAGGCGCTCGCGCAGCCGCATCTCCGCCTCGTTGGCCATCAGCTCCGTTCGAAGAGCCGCAGGAGGCGGCCGAGGGTAGACCGGAGCTCCGCACGCGGGACGATGGCATCGAGGTGCCCGTAGCGGAGGTTCGACTCGGCCAGCCCGAAGTCGTCGGGGAGCCTCTCTCGAGTCGTCTGCGCAACGACGCGCGGGCCGGCGAAGGACATGAGCGCACCTGGCTCCGCCACCACGACGTCGCCGAGGCTCGCGAAGCTCGCGAGCACGCCGCCGGTCGTCGGATGCGTGAGGACGGAGATCATCGCGCCCTGCAACTCGTGTAGCTCGTCGATCGCGCAGATCGTCTTCGGAAGCTGCATCAGCGCGAGGATGCCCTCCTGCATGCGTGCGCCGCCCGACGCGGCCACCGACACGAGCGGCACCTCCGCGCTCGCAGCGCGGTCACACGCGCGCGCGAACTTCTCCCCCACGACGCTGCCCATCGAGCCGCCCATGAAGAAGAAGTCCATGACTGCGAGCTCGCAGCCGTTCCCCTCTATCGCCGCGGAGCCGCAGACGATCGCGTCGCCGAGCCCGGTCTCCATCTCGGCCTCGACGAGGCGCTCGGCGTACGGGCGCAGATCGAAGAACCCGAGCGGGTCCGCCGAGCGCAGATCCGAGTCGGCTTCCGCGAACGAGCCCGGATCGGCGAGCTGCTCGATCCTCTGCCGAGCACGAACGCGGAAATGGTGGCCGCATTGTGGGCAGACGTGGAGCGCCTCCGCGAGCTCGTCGTCGCGATAGTGCGATCCGCACCCCGGGCACGTGTTCGGGTGGTCGCCGCCTTGCGCGGGCTCGTCCGGGCGCTTGCTCTCGACCTCGACGTCGACGCGTCCTTGCCCCGAAGCCATGCGCCGGAGTCTAGAGCGAGAACGCGGCGCGCCCCCGCGTCTGCCTTCGGCCAGCCCCCGGCGCTAGAACCCCGCCGCGACGAGCATCCGCTCGGCGACCGCAGCGTTGCGCTCCGTGGCGAGGAACCCGGTGACTCCGATTCCCGCGATCGTAGTCGCGGACGCCAAATGGCCGAGAAGCCTCTCGAGCTCGCCCGCCGACATCCCGTCGGGCTCGGGGATCAACACGTCGATCTCGCTCGGATCGAGGACGTCGAGATCGAGCGCCACGTACGCCCCGTCGACGCCCGCGAGTGCACGGTCGAGCGAGTCGTCGAGCCCGATCGAGCACATGTACTCGAGCTCGGGCGGATCGAGGCTGCGCGCGCCGACGAGCGCGGCATCCTCCGCCGCGATCACAGCTCTGTCGAGCAGCATCCGGAACGGCATCCCCCAGAGGTTCCCCGAAGGCGACGTCTCAGGCGTGTTGAGGTCGCCGTGCGCGTCGATCCAGACGATTGCCAGGCGGTCGACCCGCGCAGCGACACCAGTGGCGCCTCCGACGTGGGTGCAACAGCAACCGCCAACGACGATCGGTCGCTGCGCGAGAGCCTCGGCGATCGCCGCGTTCTGGTCGTCGAGGGCGTCGCGCTCGACGACCGCGACCTCCGGATACGGGAGCGGGATACGAGCTCCCTCGGCCATGCCCTCACCGCCGGATCCCCACGCCGCCGGAACGCGCACGAGTCCAGCTCCGAACGTGCTTCCGCACCGGTGACATTCGTAGCCGTCGCCGATCGCCACGGCTGTGAACGTCTTGCAAGTCGGGCAGCGGGCTCGAAGAGAGCTCACCCGATGGCCTTCTCGTAGACGTCGAAACGAGCGTGAGCGCGCATTCCGACCTCCTCGTACAGGCGGTTCGCACCCGTGAGGCTCGTTGCGTCCACTCCGAGACCCACAGCCGCGAGACCGCGGCGGCGTAACTCGCCGAACGCATGGAGCAGCAGTGCGCGTCCGACACCCCGTCTGCGCCAGCCGCGTCTCACGCCGAGGATGCGGATCCAGCCGTACTCCGGCACCGAAGAGTGCCGATGACAGATCGCAACGCCGGCAGGCTCGCCGCGCTCCTCTGCGACGAACCAGAGCTCGGGAACGAACGTCGGCGGGCTCAGAAGCCAGTGGGCCCATTCATCGTAGGGCTCGTCGATCGGTTCCCACGAATCCTTGAACGTCTCCTGGTGCACGTCGTAGAACAGTCTCTCGTCGCCGGGCTTGAAAGTTCGTACCGCTATGCCCTCCGGCCACGAGGGCTCAGGCGTGGGCTGGCCGAGATCGATGAGCATCCGCTGCGAGTGTCGAACGAGGCGAAACTCGCGTTGCTCGAGTGCCTCGAGAACCGCGTCGTTGGTGGACCAAGCGCCCGCGAAGATCCTCGTCCCGAGCTCCCGTGCGCGCACCTCCGCCCAGTCGAGCAGCTTCTGCGACGGTCGGCCCTCGACATCAATCCACACGCGCTCGTCGTCTAGGCGCTCGACGAGGCAATACGCGTCTGCCTCGATCCGAGCGTCGTGCTCGAGATCGATACGAGGTGAGCTCCACTCTTTTCTCAGCGTCTCCTCTGCAAGCGGCTCGGGAGAATGCTGGCTCGCCAGACGTACCACTGTCGGGACGTCGGCTTCGACGGGAACGCGCACGTGAACTACGTCGGCACGAGGCTGTCGAGCGCGTCCGCGAGATCGGCGACACCGGTGAGAGTCACGTCCGGGCGCGGATCCTCCGGCTCGCCGAGGCGGTTGATCCAGATCGAAGGGATGCCGAGCTCCTGCGCGGGCGCGATGTCGTGGAAGAGGCTCTGCGCGACGTGGACATGGCCGCGCCGATCCGCCCCTGTCTGCTCGTAGAAGACCTCCCAGTGCATCTGAGCGGGCTTGTACGAGCCGATCTCCCCGGCGACGACGGCGAGCTCAAACGGAACGCCGAGAGCCTCGATCGATGCGTCGATGAGGTCGCGGTCGGTGTTCGAGAGAATCGCGAGGCGCCAGCCACGCTCGCGCGCCTTCGTCAGGCCGGGCCGGGCATCCTCGAAGACCGGCCACGCTGGCAGCGACTTCGCCAGGGCGCTCGTCTCGCCCTCGGGCAGGGTGAGCTCCGTCTCCACAGCGAGGCGCTCGAGCGCGATCGTCAGGACTTCGCGGTACGACGCCCCTGCGTTCGCTGCCTGGATCTCCGGCTCGAGCTCGTGGTAGCGCACGAGCAGCTCGTCGGCTCGCTCGACACCGAAGAGCTTCTCGAGCTCGGCATGGATACCGGCGTTCCAGTCGACAAGCGTTCCGTAGCAGTCGAAGGTCGCCCAGCGTTCCACGAGCCTGCTCCTACGCGCTCTCGTCCCAGCGGCCGAACACGACGCACGCGTTGTGCCCGCCGAAGCCGAACGAGTTGTTGGCGGCGACCTCGATGTCCTGGCGCCGCGCCTCGTTCGGGATGTAGTCGAGGTCGCAGGTCGGGTCCGGCACCTCGTAGTTGATCGTCGGCGGCAGCACGCCGCGCTGGAGCGCGAAGATCGAGAAGATCGCCTCCACCGCGCCCGCCGCGCCGAGACAGTGCCCGGTTGCGCCCTTCGTCGACGAGACCGGCGTGCGGTACGCGTTCTCCTCGCCGAGCGCCAGCTTGAGCACGCGCGTCTCGGCGGAATCACCGAGCGGCGTCGACGTGCCGTGCGCGTTCACGTAGCCCACCTCGTCGGGCGAGATCCCCGCGTCGGCGAACGCCATCTTCATCGCCCGCGCAGGATTGGTGCCGCTCGGATCGGGCTCCGTGACATGGGTCGCGTCCGACGACACGCCGTAGCCGAGCAGCTCCGCGTAGATCTTCGCGCCGCGCGCGCGCGCATGCTCGAGCTCCTCCAGGACGACCACTGCGGCGGCCTCCCCCATGACGAACCCGTCGCGACCGGAGTCGAACGGCCGCGAGGCGGCTTTCGGCTCGTCGTTGCGCTGTGACAGAGCCCGCATGGCGCTGAAGCCCGCGATACCGACGTGCGTGACGGGCGCCTCGGTTCCTCCGCAGAGCATGACCTCGGCACGGCCGAGGCGAATTGCGTCCAGCCCGTCGCCGATCGCCATGTTCGACGCCGCGCAGGCGGTGCACTCTGCCGCGAGCGGCCCTTGCGCCCCCAGCTCCATCGACACCCAAGCAGCCGCCATGTTGGGGATGATCTGAACGATGGCAAGCGGGCTCGTTCTATCGGGCCCTCGCTCGATGAGCCTCCTGACGCAGTCCTCGAACGCGGTGAGCCCTCCGATCCCGGTCGCAATCGCCGCGCCGACGCGGTCGGGCTCGTCTGCGATGACGATCCCGCTGTCTGCCTCTGCCATTCGCGCCGCCGAGAGAGCGAACTGCGAGAACGTGTCCATCCGTCGCGTTTGTTTTCGATCGATCCACGTCGTCGGGTCGTAGTCCTTCAGCTCGCACGCGAACCGCACGGCGTACTCACTCGGGTCGAACCGCGTAATCGGTCCCGCACCCGAGTCTCCCGCGATGAGGCTCGCCCACGTCGACTCGGCATCGTTCCCCAGGGGCGAGACCATTCCCACGCCGGTGATGACGACGCGGCGGCCATTGGGCACGCTGTCAGCCATTCGCTACATCCCCAATCCGCCATCGACGAGCAGTACCGCGCCCGTGATGAACGCCGCCTCGTCGGAGCAGAGGAAGCGAACGGCGCCGGCAACATCGTCGGGCTCACCGAGACGACCGAGAGGCGTGTTTCGGAGCATCGCACCGGTAGCTTCTTCGGGCAGCACGTCGGTGAGCTGAGTCTTCACGTACCCGGGCACCACGACGTTCGCGCGGACGTTCCGGCTCCCGAGCTCCCGCGCGAGTGACTTCGTGAAGCCGATGATCCCCGCCTTGGACGCCGCGTAGTTCGTCTGCCCCCAGTTGCCGTGGATCCCGACGATCGACGAGATGTTCACCACGGTTCCGGCCCGGCGCTTCATCATGCCGCGGGACGCTGCGCGGCAGGTGTAGAAGCACGACGCCAGGTTCGTGTCGATGACCGTGTTCCAGTCCTCGTCGGACATCCGTACGAGCAGTCCGTCCCGCGTGATGCCCGCGTTGTTCACGAGGATGTCCAGGTCGCCTGCCTCCTCGACGAGCGCTGCCGCGGAATCGGGATCGGACACGTCGGCGTGTACCGCTCGAGCGCCGATCTCGGACGCGAGCGCCTCGGCTTCCGCCGAGCCCGTTCGATACGACAGGACGACGCTCGCGCCCGCCGACGCGAGCTCCGTCGCAATGGAGCGCCCGATCCCTCGCGATGCGCCGGTGACCAGTGCCGTGCATCCCTCGAGCGAGCAGAACGTCGAGCTCACCGCGCGAGAGCTTCCTGCGCGCGGTCGAGGCTCTCGAGCGAGTTGACCGACATCGTCTTCACGCCGCGGTCGATCCGCTTCACGAGGCCGGAGAGCACATTCCCCGGGCCGACCTCCACGAAGGTCGTCGCACCACTGCGGATGAGCTCGGTGGCTGCCTGGGTGAACCGCACAGGTCCCGTGAGTTGGTCGACGAGCAGGGTCGCAACCCGGTGAGCCGGCTCGATCTTGGCCGTCACCGTCGACATGAACGGCGAGAGCGGCTCGGCGAACTTGACGCGGTCGAGCGCCGGCCGGAGGCGATCGGCGGCCCTCGCGACGAGCGGGCTGTGAAACGCGCCCGAGACCTTCAGCATGACCGCTCGTCGGGCGCCGAGGCTTGCAGCCTCGGCGCAGCACTCCTCGACTGCCTCGTGCTCGCCGGAGACCACGATCTGCCCGGGGCAGTTGTAGTTGGCAGGCCACACGCCGACGATGCGCCGGCAGAGTTTCTCGACCTCCTCGTCGGCC
>JBGSXQ010000054.1:0-1965 GCA_041751315.1 Gaiellaceae bacterium
CCCGGGGGCCCACGAGCGCTGCTGCTCGGTGCTGCACGCGGAAGCGGCGATCGCTGCCTGCACCGCTGCGGAGGAGGGTCGGGCAGATCCGTCTGCGCGCGCCAGGCCCGCCTGGAAACCCGTGCGCAACCCGTCGTCGCGGTACCCGAAGAAGCTGAGCGACGCGACGTCCGGGTCGCAGGCGGCTTGACGGGTGAGCTGCCCGTAGATCGTTGCCTGCGTCAGCTCGTCCGTGACGGGCACGTTCTCCTTCCCGCGATAGCCCGAGCGGCCGGCGGTGTCGACCTGCCAGCCGACCTCATCGAGGTGGATCTTCAGCCCGTCGACGGTGGTCGGTTGCGCGGTTCCGTGGAATGCATCCCAGAGCGCCTGCTTGAGGCGGTCGAGGTTGACGAAGCCGGCGTTCGGCCAGGCGTACCCGCGCTCCAGCGGATCGGTCGCCTCGTTCGGGTACGGGTGGAAGCTGAAGCCATCCATGAGCGGGCGCGTTCTGCCGCTGCGGCGATACCACGCACCGAGGGCGCGGAGGAAGCGAACGGGTGACGTCGAGATGTTGTTCTTGGCCTTCGGTCGGTCGTTGCCCCTCGGAGAGAGCCCGACGCCGATGACGGTGATGGCGGGATCGACTGCCTTCAACGTGTCGTACGCGGCGGCGAGATAGGGCCCGAACGCCGACGCGGACGCGTTCTGCCCCGACGCGTCGAACTGCGGGCGCCAGAACGCCGGCTGGTTCGGCTCGTTCCCGACCACGAAGTGCTTCACCTCGGGGTAGATCGACGCGAGGACCCCGACGTACGCCGCGAAGAGCGACGGCGAGGCCAGCCCCGCCTCGATCTCGCGCGGCGGATACGGGTACACGGCGAGCACGACGCGGAGCCCTGCCTTCTGTGCGCCGGCGATCGCCCGGTCGAGCAGCGGCTTGTCCTGGATGACCACGGCCTCGCTCGGCAAGAAGCGAACGCTGATGACGGTCTGCTTCAGCCCGAGACTCGTCATCTCACCGTAGAGCGCCGCGCCGCCGTCGTCGAGATGCTTCGCGGAGTCGTCGTTCGCGCCCACGTCGGCGGCAACGCCGACCGACGCTCCTGCCAGGAGCGCGACGGTGAGAGCCGTTGTGACAGCGAGAATCCGCATCCCAGTCCTTCCGACGCGGGCTCCCCACCGCCCGCAGCAGCCTGCGAGCCTAGAGGCGTGCGAGGAGTGCGTCAAGCAGATGCTGAGGGCCGAAGCGGACGGGATCGTCGGTCGGCAGGCCCGTCTCGGCCTCGACCGCGTCGATCGCACGGCGTGCTTCGTCGTCCCTTGCGATCGTCCCTGTGTTGAGGGCGACACATGCGACCCTCGCCTTGCGCGCGGGGAGCGAGATACGCTCGTGAAGCTCGACCAGCTCCGCGAGCGGCGGTATCCGGTGGCCCGGTGAGCCTTCGATCTCGGTCGATCCGGCGGCGTGACAGAGCACGAAGAGGTGGGGCGCCGCGCCGTGGACGAGGCCCAGGGTGACGCCCGAGTAGAGCGGGTGGACGAGCGAGCCCTGCCCTTCCACGAACAGGAGCTTCCCACCGCGACGCGCGCCCTCGACAACGAGCCGCTCGGCTGCTCCGGCGAGGAAGTCGGCGACGACCGCGTCGACCGCAATTCCCCAGCCGGCGATCGCAATGCCGGTCTGCCCCGTGGGCACGAAGACGGACTCGAGACCGCGCCGGCGGGCCTCCAGGTCCAGCTCGACCGCGACCGTCTTCTTCCCGATCGCGCAGTCCGAGCCGACGGTGAGCACGATGTCCGCGTCCACCTCGAGATTCGCGCCCGTCGGCACGCTGAGGCCGGAGGGCGGCTTGCGGAGGTCGCGCAACTCGACGCCGTGCGTGCGGGCGAGCGCCGTCAGCTCGGGATCGTCTGAGACGAACTCGTGCAGGCCGCTCTCGACGTCGAGCCCCGCGGCGATCGACGCTTTCAGGAGATCGCGCC
>JBGSXQ010000055.1:0-2697 GCA_041751315.1 Gaiellaceae bacterium
CCGCCGCCGCGAACCGAGATCTCGAGCCCCTGTTCGCGCGCGAAGCCGATCGCGCGGGCGACGTCTGCAGCGTTGCGACACCGGGCGATCAGTGCCGGGCGCTTGTCGATGAGGCCGTTGTGGAGGCGTCGCGCCTCGTCATAGGCGGTATCGCCTGGCTTCACGAGCGACCCGGTGAGCTCGCTGGCGAGTTCCCAGGCGCGTTCCTCGACATTCGACATCGACGCCTCCTCGTTCTCGGGTGCAGCGCGATCGTGACAGTTGCACCGCGCCCAGTCCAGTGGTCGGGCTAGTTTCGCGAGGGATCCGGTGGCATCGTCGCGAGGACGCCGAACGGGCCGCCCTTGCGGCGCAGCACCGAGGCCCACAGGTCGTCGGGAGCCTCCGTGAAGACGTCCTCGGCGATGGCCTCCTCCACGATCCACGACCCCTCCTCGAGCTCCTCGTCGAGCTGGCCGGGGCCCCAACCGGCGTATCCCACGTAGACGCGCGCGCGGCGTACCTCGCCGAGCGTGTCCGGGTCGACCTCGGCCGGCAGGAAGCCGATCGACTGGACGACGAGGGCATCCTCGTCGACGGGCGCCACGAAGTCGGCGAGCACGACGATTGCGGAAGGCTGCACCGGTCCGCCGACGTGGACGTTCCCCATCGCGCTCGCGAGCACGGCGAGCTCCGGGGCGGCTTCCTCGACGGGCGTCTCGGACGACCGGTTCAGGACGACACCGAGCGCGCCTTCCTCGGAGTGCTCGCCGACGAGGACGACGGTGCGCCAGAAGTTCGGGTCGAGCAGGCCGGGCGCGGCGACGAGCACGTGTCCTTTCAGCGACTCCATCGCCGTATCATCGCCGCATGGAAGGCGTCGCACGCGAGATCCGGCTCGTCGCCCGACCGCAGGGATTCCCCGGCGAAGACCTCTTCGAGCTGGCGGAGACGGGGATCCCTGATCCCGCCGAGGGACAGGTGCTGATCCGCAACGCGTACTTCTCCGTCGACCCGTACATGCGCCCGCGCATGAACGACGTGCGCTCGTACGTCGCGCCGTTCACGCTCGGTGAGGCGATGACGGGCGGTGCGGTCGGTCGCGTCGCGGTGTCGCGCAGCGCGGAGCTCGCGGAAGGCGACTGGGTGCTGCATCAGCTCGGATGGCGCGAGTGGGCGCTCTCCGACGGCTCCGGGCTCCGGCGGCTCGATCCGACCGTTGCTCCCGTGTCCACGGCGCTCGGCGTACTGGGGATGCCGGGCTTCACGGCCTGGTACGGGCTCTTCGAGCTGGGCTCGCCCAAGGACGGCGAGACGGTGCTCGTCTCGGGCGCTGCGGGCGCGGTCGGTAGCGCGGTCGGGCAGATGGCGCGGATCGCAGGCTGTCGCGTGATCGGGAGCGCGGGATCCGAGAGCAAGCTCGCGTGGCTGCGCGAGCTCGGGTTCGATGCCGTCTTCAACTACCGGGAGCAGAGCCCGCGCAGCGCTCTTGCCGAGCTCGCTCCGGACGGGGTCGACATCTACTTCGACAACGTGGGCGGTGACCACCTCGAGGCGGCGATCGGTGCGCTGCGGACGTACGGCCGCGTGGTCGCCTGCGGATCGATCGCGCGCTACAACGACGCCGAGCCAGCACCCGGCCCGCGCAACATGTTCCTGGTCGTGACCAAGCGACTGCGCCTACAGGGGTACATCATCAGCGACCACTACGACCGCTACGGCGAGTTCGCTGAACAGGCCGCCACGTGGGTTCGCGAGGGCAGGCTGCAGTACCGCGAGACGATCGTCGAGGGGATCGAGAATGCGCCGAAGGCCTTTCTCGGGCTCCTGCGCGGGGAGAACATCGGCAAGATGCTCGTCAAGGTGGGCCCAGACGACCGGGCCTGACGTCGACTCGGACATCAACCACCCGGCTCGTCGGTACGCTGGAATCGTGAGTCGATCGCTCATCGTCGCCGCGGTGCGCACGCCGTTCGGCCGCCTTGGCGGCGGGCTCGCGTCGTTCCCCGCGACCGAGCTAGGGGCGCAGGTGATCCGTGCAGGGCTCGATCGGATCGGCCTCGAGCCGGGCGAGGTCGAGTACGTGATCATGGGTCAGGTTCTCCAAGCCGGCGCCGGGCAGGCGCCGGCGCGACAGGCCGCGGTCGGCGCGGGGATCCCGAAGGAGATTCCCGCCGACACGATCAACAAGGTGTGCGCTTCTTCTATTCGCGCGATCGAGATCGCCGACCTCATGATCCGGGCAGGCGAGCACGAGCTCGTCGTCACCGGGGGAATGGAGTCGATGTCGAGCGCGCCGTATCTGCTCCCCAAGGCGCGGTTCGGGTACCGCCTCGGCAACGGCGAGGTCGTCGACCACATGGTCTTCGACGGCCTGACGTCGAGCTTCGACGGGATGCACATGGTCGAGCAGGCCTCGATGGTCGCGCGCGAGCTCGGCATCACGCGCGAGGACCAGGACGAGTGGGCGTTCCGGTCTCACCAGCGTGCCGGCGCCGCCCAGGACGAGGGACGTTTCGCCGACGAGATCGTCCCGGTCGGCGACGTCGCCGCCGACGAGGGCGTCAGGCGCGACACGACGCTCGAGAAGCTCGCAGCGCTGGAGCCCGTGTTCGACAGGGAGGGCACGACGACGGCGGGGAATGCCCCGGGCGTGAACGACGGCGCGTCGTGCGTCGTCGTCTGCTCGGAGGAGTTCGCCGCCCGGCGCGGGCTCGA
>JBGSXQ010000056.1:0-4156 GCA_041751315.1 Gaiellaceae bacterium
TCCGACACGCGCGAGCTGTCGTTCGAGGACTGCGCCGTCCCGGAGGAGAACCTCCTCGGCCCGCGTGGCGAGGGCTTCAGGCAGTTCCTCGAGATCCTCGACGGCGGGCGGATCTCCGTCGCCGCGATGGGAGTCGGGCTCGCGCAGGGCGCATACGACCTCGCGTTCGCGTACGCGCAGGAGCGCGAGCAGTTCGGCAAGCCGATCGCGTCGTTCCAGGCGATCCGCTTCCAGCTCGCGGACATGGCGACCGAGATCGAAGCCGGCCGTGCGCTCGTGCTGAAGGCCGCGTGGCTGAAAGACCAGGGACGCGAGTTCGCGCGCGAGGCGGCGATGGCGAAGCTGTACACCGGCGAGCTCTCGAACCGCGTCGCGAACGCCGCGCTGCAGATGCACGGCGGCTTCGGGTACATGGAGGAGGCCACGATCTCGCGCCTCTACCGCGACCAGAAGATCCTCGAGATCGGCGAGGGCACGAATGAGGTGCAGCGGATGGTCATCGCTCGCCATCTCGGTCTGTAGCGCGCTTCTCCTCGCGTCCCCGGCGGCCGCGCACGTCACCCCGAGCCCTGGCTTTCTGCCGAGCGGTAGCTCCGAGTCGATCTCCTTCGCGGCCCCGAACGAGCGTGAGGAGCCGATGAACGGCTTCGTCTTGATCGCTCCCGACGGACTGGCGATCGAGCACGCGCACGCGGCCGACGGCTGGAGCGAGTCCCTCGACGGCTCGACCGCGACCTGGACCGGCGGCTCGCTCGCTCCGGACGTCGAGGCGACGTTCGGCATGACGGTGAAGGCCGAGGCCGAGCCTGGTGTCCTCGAGCTCAGAGCCGAGCAGCGCTACGCCGGCGGCGCGGTGGTCGCGTGGTCCGTCCCGATCACGATCGTTCCGGCGGAGGAGAGCGGCTCGCAAGGCGTGGTGCTGGCCACGGTCACCGCTCTGATCGGACTGCTCCTTGCCGTCGCGATCGCGATGCTCGCGCGGCGGCGACGGTCTACGCGCTCAGTGTGACTCTGCCCCCGGAGACCATGGGCGGACTGCTCTGCAGATCCGGCATGTTGGCGCCGATCCAGTCGGCTGCGACGCGCGTCGACTCCGTCGTCCCCGCCTCGTCGTCGCAGACCGTGATCGAGACCGTGGCGTCGCCCAGATTCACGAGGTAGTACGCGTGAAAGCCCGGAACGGCCGAGATGACGCTGCGGATCTCGTCCGAACGTGCTGCGAGCTGGTCGGCGAGGTCGGTGTTACCGGCGTAGTAGCGCATGGTGGCGTGCATCGGGAGCTCCCTTTCGTGGTGGTTACCGAACGCCGCAGACACTGAACCGCCGAGCGCGCTTCGTCAAGGTGGCACGCAGCCACGTACTTCAAGAGAGATAGCGGAACCGGCTGGTACGGTCGGCGCCGGCCATGATCTTTACGCAGTTCGTCGACGACGCGCTCGGGTGCGCCTCCTACCTCGTCGGCGACCCGGGGAGCGGGCAGGCCGTCGTCGTCGACCCGGCGTTCGCGATCGAGCAGTACCTCGAGGAGGCCCAGCGCCGCGACGTGCGGATCGTCCGCGTGCTCGAGACGCACACGCATGCCGACCATCTCGCCGGCCACGGGCGCCTCGCGCTGGAGTACGAAGTCCCGGTGAGCATCCACCCGGACGCGGAGGCCGAGTATCCGCACGACGCGATGGAGGACGGCGCCGAGATCGTGCTCGGCGACATCGTCCTGCGCTGCATCCACACGCCCGGCCACCGTCCCGAGCACTGCTGCCTCGCGGTGATCGACCGGACGCGGGGTGACGAGCCGTGGATCGTGCTCACGGGCGACTCGCTCTTCGTCGGTGACGCGGCACGACCCGACCTCGCGGTCGACGGGCGCGAGGGGGCCGAGGGCCTCTTCCACTCCCTGCGGCGCCTCGTCGAGCTCGGGGACGGCGTCGAGGTATACCCGGGGCACGTCGCCGGGTCGCTCTGCGGGAAGGCGATGAGCTCGAAGGCTTCGACGACGATCGGCTTCGAGCGCCGCTTCAACCCCGCGCTGGCCTACGACGACGTGGCGCTCTTCGTCGTGGAGTCGGCGGGCATCTCGGCTCCGCGACCGCCCAATATGGAGCGGATCGTCGAGCTGAACCGCGGCCCGTTCGTCGCTGCACTGCCAGCTCCTCGGGAGCTAGCCGAGCCGCTGGAAGGCGCGCAGATCCTCGACGTTCGCCCCGTCACCGCGTTCGCCGAGGGGCATCACCCGGGTGCGCTGAGTGTCCCGATATCCGGCACGCGCTTCTCGACGAAGGCGGCGTTCGTCCTCGACGGCGGCCCTGTTGTCGTCCAGGCCGCAGACGAGACCGAAGCGGCTGACGCGATCCGCGGCCTGCGCTCGGTGGGTTTCCTCGACATCGTCGGCTACATCGTCGGGGGAGGCCCGGAGATGCTCCAGCTCGTCTCCGTCGAGCAGCTCGACGAGCTTCTCGCACAGGGCGCCGAGCTCATCGACGTGCGCGAGAAGGATGAGCGCGACACGGGCTACATCGCGGGTAGCCGCAACATCCCGTACCGCTTGCTCGCGCTCGGCGAGGCGGATCTCCCACGCGACAAGCCGATCGTGACGATCTGCGAGACGGGCCCGCGCGCGGCGATCGCAGCGAGCATCCTCGCAGCGCACGGCTTCGACGCGCACCCGGTCGTCGACGGTGGCATCGACTCATGGGTCGCGGCCGGGAAGCCGACGGTCGAGTTCAGGCGCTGCGGTAGCTGAGGGTCAGCTCGCCTCGGCGAGGACGGCGTCGGCGTCGCACAGATACGCAGTTGCGCCCACGCTCGTCCAGAAAGCCCGCGCGCGCGCGATCTGCGCTTCGGCCTGCGTGATCTGACCCTGATCCGCGAGCTGTCGCGCCGCGAAGAGCCGAAGCTCGGCCTGGAGTGGCTCGTCGCCGATCGACGCCAAAGTGTCCGCGGCGTCGCCGTACCTTCCTTGAAGCGCCGCGGCGCACGCATCCGCCCAGAGACTCGCGCCCATTCGTTCCACCATCGCGCGCGCATCCTCGTGGCGGCCGACGTCAACGAGCTCGAGGACGAGCTCGATATGCCACTCCTGCGGATCGCCGACGGTCTCGCTCACCGCCATCTCTCCGACAACCTCCGCGAGCACGTCCTCAGGCTCCGAATCGATGCCCTGCCGCCGCGCCAGCTTCGCGAACGTGATCAACGTCGGCCACAGCGCCTGTGGATCTTCCACCTGACGCGCGAACTCGACGGCCGATCTAATCTGCCCGAGCGCTTGTTCCGCGTCACCGCGCGCGTAGAGCATGCGGGCCTGGACGTCCAGCGCGGCGGTGAGCTGGTAGCTCTCCTGCTGCTCCTCGAGGAACATCTCGACCAGCGCCAACGCACGATCCCAGTCACCGACCGAGTAGAGGAGGCCGAGCAGATTTCCGCGGATGAATCGTGCTCCTTGCACCTCTCCGTCGAACTCCGCACGCTCGAGACCGCGTTCGAGAGCGTGCAGCGCGCGTTCCTTATCGCCGAACGTCATATGCGCGACGAACAGGTTCGTATATCCGCGCGATGCGACCTTCCCGCGGTGCGCGACGATGTCGAGCGCACGCTCGATCATCTCGATTCCGGAGCGATCGCCTGATGTGGCGGTCACCACACCGCCCGTGACGAGCGCATCCGCTCGGATCTCGTCGTCGCCGATCGCCTCCGCGAGCGAGACAGCCTCGGCCGCGAGCAGCAGGGCACGTTCCGGGTTGTAAGCGAGCATCTCCCGGCGTGCCTGCTCGGCACGGACCAGCGCCTTTGCACGCGACGCGGGCGCATTGGACACGAGCGAAGCGGCACGCTCGAGCCAGGGCATCGCTTCGGCGGGTCGGAGATGCCAGAGGTGCCAGCTGGCGGCGACGGCGCACTCTGCTGCGCGCTCGACATCGCCCAAGCGCTCGAACGCGTCGACCGCTCGCATGAGCTCGGGGCCCTCGCGACCGACGAATCCCATCGCGTGCCCTGCAGCGAGAAGCAGCTCGGCCGAAGGCTCGTTCTCCTCGCCGACGAGCTCCAGCGCCCGTGACAGGTGTCGGTCCGCGGTTCGGAACGCCGAGAGCGAAAGCGCACGCTCGCCGGCTTCCTGGAGCGCCGGCACCGCCCGGGCGCTCAGCTCCGCGACGTCCTCGCC
>JBGSXQ010000057.1:0-2484 GCA_041751315.1 Gaiellaceae bacterium
GCGCTCTTCAACCAGTGGGAAGACGCGCAGGAGTGCGCCCCCTGCGGCGGCCGCATGGTTCGGACGGGCAGCTGCTACACGTGCCGCGACTGCGGGACCAACACCGGCTGCAGCTAACTCACACTCACGGCAGATCGACAAGCGCCCGGCGAGAGTCGGGCGCTTGAGATTTCAGACGCACTCTTCGACAATCGTGCAATGCGGGACGATGACGTCAGGAGCGCGTGCTTCGCAGCACTCGACGTGCTCCAGGCCCAGTGGGGAGCGGACGTGCCATACCACGCGCTGCGCGAAGGATTCAACTTTCGCGGTCGTCGCGTGCCGTTCCTCAGCAGAGGATTCGGCATCTATCGATCACGCGAGGCGCAACGTGGACCGGCCGCACTCTCAGTCAACAGCTCGTTCAAGCAGGATCGGTATCAGGACGAGCAAACGCCCGATGGCGTGCTGTACCGCTACCAAGGCAGTGACCCCGAGAACTACTTCAACCGGTGGCTGCGCAACGCCCACCTCCTCGATGTCCCGATCGTGTACTTCGTCGGCTCACGACCGAATCACTATCAGCCGATCTACCCGACCTACGTCGCAGACGACGATCCCGCGAATCTTCGTGTTCTCTTGACGTTCGGGAAGATGCGCGGGCCGTACGACGAGCGCGAGCCAGTCCATATTCCCGACGAGATCGAGCGGCGCTACGTCGTCCGCGAGGTCAAGCAACGGATCCATCAGGCGCAGTTCCGGGGTGCCGTGCTTCCTGCGTATCGTGACCGGTGCGCCATCTGCCGCCTACGGGAGGTACGGCTGCTCGATGCGGCCCACATCGCCGGCGACGCGGACGCGGCCGGCGAGCCGGTCGTCAGCAACGGGCTGAGCCTCTGCTCGATTCATCACCGAGCGTTCGATCAAGATCTCGTCGGGATCGCGTCGGACATGCGTGTCCACGTTTCTCGGAGGCTTCTCGACGACGAGGACGGCCCCAGTTGGACGTCCTGAAAGGCTTTCACGGATCAACCATCGACGCGCCGGGGAAACGCGCGTGGCGGCCGGATCCCGACCGCCTTGCGACGCGGTTCGAGCGCTTCGTCGCCGCAGGATAGGAGTCGGGATCGTCGAGTCGATAGGTTCCCGCCCACATGGCCGACGTCCTTCTGTTCCACCACGCGATGGGCCAGACGCCCGGGTTCCACGCCTTCGCGGACGCGCTTCGCGCCGCGGGTCACACGGTGCACACGCCGGACCTGTTCGACGGGCGGACGTTCGGCTCGATCGACGAAGGCGTCGCGTACGCGGATGAGGTGGGCTTCACGAACCTGATCGAGCGGGGCGTGCGCGCGGCCGACGGGCTGCCCGCCGAGCTCGTGTACGCAGGCTTCTCGCTCGGCGTGCTGCCGGCGCAGAAGCTCGCACAGACTCGTCCCGGGGCGCGCGGCGGGTTGTTCTTCTACTCATTCGTGCCGGTCGCGGAGTTCGGAGCGTGGCCGGCAGACGTTCCCGCACAGATCCACGGAATGGACAACGACCCGTACTTCGCCGGCGAGGGGGACATCGATGCCGCCCGCGCGCTCGTCGAATCGACCGAGGGCGCAGAGCTCTTCGTCTACCCAGGTGACGAGCACTACTTCGCGGATTCGAGCCTGCCCAGCTACGACGAACACGCCGCAACGCTGCTCACGGAGCGCGTGCTCGCCTTCCTCGAAGCGCACGGCTGAGACGCACAGCTCAACCGACGAGTCAGAGCCGGACCCGGAAGGCTCGGCGAAGCACCTGGCCGGAGTCGGACACAACGCGGACGCGGGCGATGGCGGGCCCGATCCACGGGCCTCGGTAGCGGAACTGCAGAAGCCCCGTCGTTCCCGGGCGGAACGTCCTCGGATCCGCGGCGACCTTGGCGAGGCGGCGGCCCGCGCGATGCACCGAGACCGTCGCACGCGAGCGCGAGATCGACTCGGTGACGTTTCCGCGGTTCGCGATCGCGACCTCGAGGATGCGACGGCGTCCGCTGGGTGTGACCCGAGCGCCCCCCAGACGAAGCCGCCTGACGATCGTGCCCGGAGCCCGCACCACGACGACGACCCCCATCCGCACGCGAACAGCGAGACCGTCGCTGGCTCGTCGTCGGGTGGTGAAGAGAACGAGCGCATCGTGGTCTCCCGGCTCTGCTCGAGCCGGAACCCTCGACACGATCGAGACCGACCCCGCAGCCCCCGGATTCAGCACGAGGCTCCGAGGGCGAAAGGCGAGCCAGTCGGCCGACGACCGCGCGACCTCGCCCGCACCGACGACTCGCGGACGACCCCGGAGATCGAGAGCGAAACCGGCACGACGGACGTCGAGGACGACGCGACTCGTGCCCGAGTTCTTCACACGGACCGTCGCGCGACCCGAGCCGGCGAGGTCGACATGAGCCGGGGACGCGGTGAGAGCGATCGGAGGCCGTGCCCCGCTCGCGCCCGCCGAAGCGGACGCGAGCGTGAGCAGGATCGG
>JBGSXQ010000058.1:0-1734 GCA_041751315.1 Gaiellaceae bacterium
GACGAGGAGCTTGCGCTCGGGTTCTGCGTGACGGAGGGGCTCGCGCCGGTCGCGGCGCGCGCGGCCGACGATCTCGCCGCGAACACGGTCGAGGTCGAAGCAACGGGGTTCGATCCCGAGCGGCTGCGGCGCCACTTCTACACCTCGTCGTCGTGCGGTGTCTGCGGGAAAGGGGCGATCGAGGCAGTGCAGGTGAGCGCGCCTCCCGTCGAGAGCACGCTCGAGCTGCCGATCGAGCTCGTCGCGTCGCTTCCGGCACGGCTACGAGAGGCGCAAATGGCCTTCGAGGCGACGGGAGGGCTTCATGCAACGGGTCTTTTCGACTCGTCGGGGAAGCTGCTCTGCCTCCGCGAGGACGTCGGACGCCACAACGCGCTGGACAAGGTGGTGGGCTGGGCGTTCGCTCAGGCACTGCTCCCGCTCTCCGACCACATGCTCTGCGTCAGCGGCCGGCTCTCGTTCGAGCTCGTGCAGAAGGCCGCGGTCGCGGGTTGCCCCGTGCTCGTCGCCATCGGGGCTCCGTCGTCGCTGGCGATCGAGCTGGCTTCAGACCGCCGCGTGACGCTCTGCGGGTGGGTGCGTGACGGGCGCGTGACGGTGTACACGGAGTCGTGGCGGGTACGGGAGCAGTGACCGAATCTGACCCTGCGGGTCCGACCCCGTCTCGACTCCCCGTCACGGGTGTGCTGCTCGTCGGCGGCGCCTCGGAGCGTTTCGGCTCGCCGAAGGCGCTCGCGACGATCCGCGGTGAGACGCTCGCGGAGCGCGCCTGGCGGACGCTCGCCGAGGTCTGTGACGAGGTGCTTGCGGTCGGGAAGAAGGTCGACGGTCTCGAGCTTCCCTTGGATCTCCTCGACGACGGCGCCGACGAGCGAGCACCGATCTTCGGCGTGCTCGCGGGCGTGCGTGCTGCAGCGAACGAGACGTGCTTCGTTCTCCCGGTCGACTGCCCACTCGTCACGGCGCAGGCCATCCGCGACCTCGTAGCCGCCGCCGCAGTGCCGCAGACGGGGCCGCTGCCCGGCGCGTATACGAAGGCCATCGTTCCGGAGCTCGAGGCGCGGATCGCGCGCGCCGAGCTGTCTCTGCGCGGCGTGAATCCCAACGTGCTCGAGGTAGATGACGGACTGCTCCTCAACGTCAACACGCCCACGGATCTGGTCCTGGCTGCGAGCGCCTCACTGGACGACGGGCTCGGCAACCGGCCGGTACTCGCTCCGGACGAGCCCGCGCTCCTCGATCTCTCCGCGGACTTCTGGTCGACGGCGCTCTGGGCAGCGCGGCGGCTTCGCAAAGGCGAGGTCTTCGTCGCCGTCGATGCGGTGAACGGCGCGCTGAAGCGCTCGGTGGTCACGCTGCTGGGGTGGCACGCGTTGGCGGTCGACCCGCTCGCCGACGTGCGCGATTCGGGCCGCCAGATCGAGCGCTGGGCTGACGCTGGTGCGCTCTCCGCTCTCGAGCGAGCGTACGCGCACTACGACCTCCGTGACGCTGCGCGCGCGCTCTGGGAGACGGTCGATCTCTTCCAGGGGCTCGAGGAAGAGACCGCACAGCGGCTCGGAATCGAGTTGCGTCTCGACTACGCCGAGCTGCGGCGGAGCCTGGCGGATGTCGTCCGCGATCCGCGTCACCGGACTAGATGATTGATGCCACGATCTCGCGCGTCCGGATGCGCGATCTGGCGTGTCTGGGCCGCTTCGGCCTCGCGCACTGGGGTCTGGCTTCAGCCAGACC
>JBGSXQ010000059.1:0-2593 GCA_041751315.1 Gaiellaceae bacterium
TCGGGCCGAGCGAGCGGCCAGCCGCCTTCGCGAGCGCGTCGGCGCGGAGTCGCGCGTCGTCGACGGCCTTCGCGAGCGCCTGCCGGTAGAGCACGTCGGCATTCGAGGAGCTCAGGCCCGGGCCGGAGATCTGGTTCGCGCCGGCCTCGGCCGCGGCGTCGATGAGCGCAGCCGCATCGGCGACGTCACTGACGGCAGAGACGCTGTTGGACGCGGAGTACTCACTCACCTGGCCCGTCTCGTCGGTGACCGGGTACACGCTGACCCACTGGGTCTGGAGCTCCCGCCCGCCTGCCTGGCGCAGGGCATTGAGGATTCGGCGCATCGCGTCGCCGTTCGCGGCGACCGCAGCCTGCGCCGTCGATCGGCGCGTCTCGGCGCCGAAGGACATCTTGGCTTCGTTCGGCACCGCGTCGACCGAGCCGACGCCGCTCACGGTGACCGAGTCAGGTGCATCCGAGGTGCTCTGCGCGCCAGCAAGGTCGGGCAGTCCGACGGCGCCGGCAAGCGCAACGACGGCGAGCCCGGCAGCAGAAAGGAGAAGCAGACGTTTCATCGAGGGGGACCTCCACTGGTTGGTGACGACCTGTCTACGCCGCCGCCACCGCCCGGCGTCACGCCTCCGCCCTTGTGACACAGTGTCACAAGGCTGCGGCGACTGCTCTTCCCCGGTTCAGTCTCAGCCGAGATACGAAGCCGCGCCGCGCTTGAAGACGCCGCGGGAGAGGATGGAGCGCTGGATCTCACTCGTTCCCTCCCAGATCCGGTCGACGCGCAGCTCGCGATAGAAGCGCGCGGCGGGGTTCTCCGTCATGTACCCGCGGCCGCCGAGCGCCTGCACGGCCCGATCGACCACGCGGCCGGCCATCTCGGAGGCGAAGAGCTTCGCCATCGACACCTTCCCGTGGACGACCTTGCGATCCTCGAGAACGTCGAACGCGTGAGCTGCGTGATAGGTGAGAAGTCGCGCAGCGTGCAGCTCCGTGAGCGAGTCGGCGAGCGGGAACGAGATGCCCTGGTACTCGGCGATCGGCGAGCCGAACGCCTCGCGCTCCTTGGCCCAATCCGCCGTGAGATCGAGCAGGCGGAGCGCCGCGCCGCAGCAGCGAGCGGCAATGAAGAGGCGCTCGACGAGGATCCACTCCTTCGCGCCGGAGTCGCCGCTCGCAGGCACACGGTTCGCTTCGGAAACGCGACAGTTCGTGAAGACGATCTCGGCGTGGTGGTCGATGTACGGGTCGTGGAGGAAGCCCGGCGTGCGGCGGATCTCCATGCCGGGCGCGCCGGGATCGACGAGGAAGAGCGTCTGCTCGCCTTCCGCCACGGCGAGCACGATGTACACGCCCGTCTCACCCTCGGTGGTGACGAACCACTTCTCGCCGCTCAGCGCCCACTCGTTGCCATCACGGACGGCCGTCGTCGCGAGACCGTTCAGATCCGACCCGGCACCAGGCTCGGTCAACGCCCACGCCTCCCGATACTCGCCTGATGCGATGGGCCTCACGTAGCGCTCGATCTGGTCGGCCGTCGCGATCTCGCAGAGCTCACGGGGCCCGCGGTCGACGACCGCAAACCCGAGGCCGTTCGTCGCTTTGCCGGACTCCTCCTCGAGCGCGACCTGTCCGAGCATCGAGAGATCACGGCCCCCGAGGTCGACGGGCATGTTCAGCATCGCGAACCCCGCGTCGCGCGCCTTCGCGCGGAGCGCTGCGAGCTCGTCGTGCGGAATCGAGCCGAGCTCCGCGATCCGTTGCTCGAACGGGTAGACGTCGGTCTCGACGAAGTGGCCGACGGCCTCTTTCAGCGCACGGACGTCCGCGGGGAGCTCAGGAACGATCATGGCGCGGCAGCCTACAGCGCGCGCTCGAAGGCCTCGCGCTCGGCTTCCGTCAGCGGGCGGGATCGGCCACGCTCACGATCTCGGGCGACGAGAACGGCTTCGGCCTCGGCGGCGAGCTCGCCCTCCCGCGTGCGGATCTGCTCTCGCAGCGTGAGGCTCGAGTTGCCGATGCGCTCGAGGGCGCACGAGACGACGACCTCCTCGTCGTCCAGGCGCAGTTCGCGGCGGAAGTCGATGGCAACGCGCGCGAGCACGTAGTCCCAGGCATTGCCCACGTCGCCGACGGCGCCGTCGACCCATTCGTCGCGGCACTCCTCGAGGTACGTGGCGTAGACCGCGTTGTTGACGTGCATGTACGCGTCGACGTCGCTCCAGCGGATCTCCACGTGCTTCTCGTGCCGCATGCGCCCCGATCCTAATGACGAGAATGCGCGGCGTGGCAGGAGTTCGCTCGCTTCTCTTCCCCGACTCGATCGCCGTGGTCGGCGCATCGCCACGCAACGTCGCGGCCGTGGAGACCGTGGTTGCGAGCGGAATGAAGGCGTGGGGCGTGAACCCGAACCGCGAGGTCGTCGCCGGGCTGCGCTGCTATCCGAGCGTCGCCGACCTTCCCGAGACACCCGAGTGCGCGTTCCTCATGGTCAACCACGAGCGGGTCGAGGCTGCCTTCGAGGAGGCCGCGACGGCTGGGGTCCGGGCGTTCGTCGTCCCGGGCGTCGGGGCCGAGGCGGGCGCCGCCGCCAAGCCGACGAC
>JBGSXQ010000060.1:0-3607 GCA_041751315.1 Gaiellaceae bacterium
GCCGGACGCCCACACCGATCGGCTTCGTCGAGCGCTCGTTGCCGCGCGAGCGCAGCGCGGCGCGGGCGAGTGGACCCGCGCGCGAAGCGTCCTTGCCGATCTCCTCACGGAGACACGAGCCGGCTCCTTGCGCGCCGAGGCGCTTGTTCTCCTCGCGGAGCTCGAGAGCGAACGTCGTGCCCTCCCACTGCTCGAGGAAGCACTGCGCGAGGCGGCCTCGCGTCCGGCGCTTCAGTCAGTGATCCACTGTCGGCTCGCGTGGGCAAGCTCCGAGTCAGGGTTCGACCACGCACGAAGAGCGCTCGAGCTCGCCGACAAGCTCGACGACGATCAGTTGCGAGGAGAGGCTCGCGCGATGCAAGCCATCCTCAGTTGGTTCGCCGGCGAAGCCGAAGCATCCGAGGATCTTCCGGCGCGGGTCCGCGACTTCCCGAGCGCTGTCGGTGGCGAATTGCTGGTACGGGAGGCGACGCTGGCCGTCGTGAACACCCTCGCGCCCGCTCCGAAGAGGGACGAGGCCCGCGCCTTGCTCGAGGGCGAGTACGAAGAGTGGTGCGAGCGGGACGAGCCGAGGAGCTCCCGCGCGCTCTGGGGTCTCGCCTGGGTCGAGTTCTGGGCTGGGCGTTGGGCGCTCGGGGCCGAATACGCGGCTCGTGCCCGCGACACCTCCATCCAGTACGGGCTCGAGATGCCGCAGGATCTTCTGCCGAGTGCGGTCATCGCCGTTCATCGAGGACAACTCGACCTGGCCCGCGAGCACGCGGAACGAGGTCTCGCTCTAGCTCAGGAGCAGTGGGGCGGACACCCGGTGCAGCTCATGGCTGTTCTCGGGCTCGTCGCCCGCTGCAGTGGAGATCCGTCCGCGGCCGAAAACTGGTTTGGGAAAGCCGACCGGCGGGCTTCGGAGCTAGGGTGGGGCGAGCCGAGCATCCGCTGGTGGACGGCCGACTGCGCCGAGTTGCTCCTCGAGGACGGCCGGATCGACGACGCCGTTCGAATTGTCGATGTCTGGGAGGCGAATGCCGCGCGGGTGGCCCGCGAGTGGGTGCTGGCGCACGCGACCCGATGTCGTGGTCTTGTCGCCGCCGCGGAAGGGGACGTCGCGTGCGCCGGTTCCCTGCTCGAGCACGCAGTTGCGCAGCACGAGGACGTCGGAGACCCGTTCGGCACGGCGCGGGCCCTGCTCGGGCTCGGCATCGTCCGGAGGCGGGCACGAAAGAAGCGCGATGCGCGCGAGGCGATCCAGGCTGCGCTCGACGGATTCGAACAGCTCGGCGCCGAGATCTGGGTGGAGAGGGCGCAAAGCGAGCTTGGGAGCATTGGCGGGCGCAGGCGCGAGGAGGGGCTGACGCCCGCCGAGCGTCGTGTCGCAGCGCTCGTTGCAGAAGGCCGGACGAACCGGGAAGTCGCCGCTGCCCTCTTCGTCACAGAGCGGACCGTCGCGAGTCATCTGTCGCATGTCTACGCCAAGCTCGGCGTGCGCTCGCGAACGGAGCTCGCCCGCCGCCTGCGGTGAGCAGTCGGGGCGAAAACTCAGTGGTTCTGACGATTCACATTCCGGAGACTGGGGCGTAGAGTCGGAGTGCGCGCCGGCAGGCTCGTCCAACAGAGGAGGAGAAATGAGATCGCGATTGGTCTTGGCTTCCTTCGTCGTCGTCGTGGGCATCGCCGTGTACGCCTCGACTGTCATGGCGACGCCACCCTCTGGCGTGAAGCCAACGGAGTTCGGAGTCGGGAAGCTGGGGGCTTTCGAGACGAGCGGCAGGATCGGTGCTTGGAGGGCGGCGATGAACATCAAAGGGGCCTCCGACCTCCACGTTCTTTCGAACAGGATCGCCCCGGGCGGGTCGTTCGGGTGGCACAGCCATCCCGGACCGAGCTTCGTGATCGTGAAGTCTGGGACGGCGACGGTCTACCTCGGCGCTGATCCCAAGTGCCGCCCCCACAGGTTCCGCGCTGGATCGGGGTTCGTGGACAAGGGCCTCGCCGCCCATGTAGTACGCAACGAGGGACTCAGGGACCTCGCGACTGTCGTCGTTTCCTTCGTTCCAGTGGGCGCAGAGAGGCGTATAGACGAAGCGAGACCTGGCAACTGCCCGCGCTAGGAGCGAGAGGCGGAGGGTGGGGCCACCGCTCACCCTCCGCGTCAGCCAGTACCTGGGAGCGGACGCGGGGGAGCCACCGCACCTGCGCTCACGCCAAGCTCGGTGTGCCCTCAGTGAGTCGAGCTCGCTCCTCGCGTGCGAGTGCAGCCCGCGCCACCTGAGCAAAGATCAGACGTTCTGACGTTTCCAAGCCTTCGGCGCTGTCCTACCTTCGATGACGTGCCGAGCTACCTCGTCGAGACCTTCCTCCCGCGCGGCGCCGCAGGTGAGCGCACCGCGCGCGAGCGGCGAGCGCGCTCGGTCGCCGAGGAGCTGACGCAGCAGGGGACGTGCGTCCGCTTCGACCGATCAATCCACGTCCCTGAGGACGAGATCTGCTTCTACCTCTTCGACGCGCCGTCGGGACGGGACGCGGCGATGGCGGCGCAGCAGGCGGCGCTCGATCCGCTCCGGGTCGTGGAGTCGGTCTCGTCTCGAGAGGAGTAAGCAATGCGTGGAACGTCAGACAGACGGTCGGCGTGGAGACTGCCGCTCGGTCTCGGTCTCGGTCTCGGGCTCGTAGCGCTCGTGGTGGCGGGGATCGCATTGATCCCTTCCGTCGCGTCCGCGGAGGAAGCGGCTGCGCACGACCACGCGGCACACGCTGCGGGGCTCGAGAGCGAGCTCGCGCAGGTGCGCCGGGTCACGGCGCGGTTCCATCGCGTCGAGGAGGCAGTGGCGGCCGGCTACGAGCTCGGGTGGGTGAACGGTGCAGGCGTGAGGATCATTTCGGGCTGCGTCACCAACGTTGCCAACCCGGCGGCGGGGGCGATGGGCTACCACTACTTCCACCCGCAGCTGGTGGCAGACAACGCGGTCGATCCGCTCGAGCCCGAGGTTCTCGTGTACGCGCCGGCGGCCGACGGAGGCCTCAAGCTCGCCGCCGTCGAGTGGGTCGTCCGGGGACCCAACACCAATCCGCCCGGCGTGTCCTCCCCGCCGAGCGTGCTCGGGATGCCGATGCACATCCTCGTTCCGGCAGTGGGCTTCTACATCAAGCACGCCTGGGTCTGGATGAACAACCCCTCTGGGATGTTCGAGGACTGGAATCCCGAAGTCAGCTGTAGCTGACCGCCGAACCGGGAGGGCGGGCGTCGAGCCCGTCCTCCCGATCAACGCAGGCCGTTATCGTTGGCCTCCGCTGTGGAGGCTCCCGTCGTCATAGGGCTGGACGTGGGAGGAACCAAGATCCTCGCCGGCCTCCTGGATCGCGACGGGAACGTCCTTGCCGAGCGCGAGGTGGTGAGCCCGGACGGCAGCGAGGCCGAAGTGCTTGCAGCACTCGACTCGGCCGTCGAGGCACTTCTGGACGAGCGCGTCGCCGCGATCGGCTACGGCATTCCCGCGAGCCTCGAGCGCGGGACGGGCCGCGTTCTGCGCGCGATGAACCTGTCGCTCGACGACGTCGATCTCGCCGCGCGCGCTCGCGCGCGGTTCGGCGTCCCTGTCGGTGTGGAGAACGA
>JBGSXQ010000061.1:0-3826 GCA_041751315.1 Gaiellaceae bacterium
CCCCCCCCCCACCCCGGTCTACGGCTGCGTCGCTACAGCGACGCAGCCTGCCGTTCATCGGCCTGCCGCCTCCTCGAGCGCGCGCCTCGTGAGCACGCGCGCGAGGTGCTTACGGAACTCCGCGCTCGCCGTGTGATCGGACGAGGGCTCGGTGCCCTCGGCGGCAAGCGCTGCCGCATCCTCGATCGCGGCTCCGCCCGCGAGTGCGTCCTCGGCTGCTGTCGCACGAAGAGAGGTCGCTCCCATGTTGGTGAGCGCGATCGCCGTCCCGTCACCATTGCGTGCCACGACGGCGACGGCGACCGTCGCCCAGTCCTGAGCCCGCCGGTTCATCTTCGTGTACGACCACCCGGCCGAGCCGAGCTTCGGTACGCGGACCTCCACCAGCAGCTCGTCGGACGCGAGGGCCGTCTGGAACACCCCGGTGAAGCAGTCCCGGGCGGCGATGGTTCGATCGCCGCCCCTGCCGCGGGCGATGATCTCGGCGTCGAGCGCGAGGATCACCGACGGCAGGTCGGAAGCAGGATCGCCGTGGGCGATCGACCCTCCGATCGTGCCGCGGTGACGCACCTGCGGGTCGCCGATGCGCCCTGCCACATGCGGGACGATCGCGCAGTGATCGCGCAGCAGCGCCGAGCTTGCGACGTCGGCGTGTCTCGTCAGAGCACCGATCGCGACGTGGTCACCGTCGTCGCGGATGTACGACAGCTCGTTCAGCCGACCGATGTCGATCAGGCGTGCGGGTCGTGCGAGTCGCAGCTTCATCGCTGGCAGCAGTGAATGCCCGCCCGCGAGCACCTTCGCGTCCTCTTCCTCACCGAGCAGCTGGATGGCGTGCTCGGCACTCTCGGCAACCTCGTAGTCGAACGGCGCGGGGATCACGACCTCACCTCCTCGATCGCCTTCCAGACTCTCTCGGGCGTCGCCGGGAGAGGCATGTCGGTCACGCCAAGATGCGACAGCGCGTCGACGACGGCGTTGATGACTGCGGGCGCCGCGGCGATCGTGCCCGTCTCCCCCACGCCCTTCACGCCGAGCGGGTTGTCGGCCACCGTCGTCGTGCGGTCTGTCTCGTACGACGGAAGCTCTGCCGCGGACGGCACGAGGTACGTCGCCATCGTCGTCGTGAGCAGGTTGCCCTCGTCGTCGTACGCGCCCTCCTCGAAGAGCGCCGCCGCGATGCCCTGCGCCACGCCACCGTGCACCTGGCCGTCGATGATCTGCGGATTCACGGCGTTCCCGACGTCGTCGACCGCGACGTAGCGGAGGAGGCGCGTGTCACCTGTCTCCGTGTCCACTTCGACGACCGCAGCATGCGCGCCGCCGGGCCACGAGAAGTTCGGCGGGTCGTAGACCGCCGTCGCCTCGAGCCCCGGCTCCATGCCGTCGGGGAGGTTGTGTGCAGAGTGGGCCGAGAACGCCGCCGCCTGGATCGTCATCGACCGGTCGGGAGAGCCCTTCACAGAGAACGTCCCGCCCTCGAGCTCGAGGTCGTCATCCGACACTTCGAGCTGGTGAGCGACGATCCGGCGTGCCTTCGCGATCACCTTCTCCCCGGCGTTCCAGAGCGCGATACCGCCGACCGCGAGCGAGCGGCTCCCGTAGGTGTCCATGCCGAGCTGAGACGACGCCGTGTCGCCGTGGATCACCTCGACGGCGTCGACATCCACGCCGAGTTGGTCGGCGATGATCTGCGCGAAGGTCGTCTCGTGGCTCTGTCCGTGCGGGGACGTCCCAATGACGACCTGGACGGAGCCGAGCGGCTGGAACCGCACCGTCGACGCGTCCCAGCCACCGACGGCGTATCGGATCGCCCCGAGGATGCGCGACGGTGCGAGGCCGCACATCTCGTTGTACGTCGAGAAACCCACGCCGATCTGCTTTACGTCGCCGGACGAGCGACGTGCCGCCTGGTCAGCACGAATCGCGTCGAGATCGAGCAGCTCGAGCGCACGGTCGAGCGTCGCCCCGTAGTCGCCCGAGTCGATCGTGAGCCCCGACGCCATGGTGTGCGGGAACTCCTTGATGAAGTTCTTCCGCCGAAGGTCGAGCGGATCCATGCCGAGCTCGCGCGCAAGCGCGTCCATCGTGCGCTCGAGCACGTACGTCGCCTCCGGCCGGCCGGCGCCTCGATAGGCGTCGGTCGGCGTCGTATGCGTGAAGACACCCGTGAACGTGACGCTGTAGTTCGGGATCTCATACGGCCCCGAGTAGATCCACGCGCCGAGGAGCGGAATACCGGGTGTGACGAGCTGGAGGTACGCGCCCATGGCGCAGAGTGCTTCCGACTTGACGGCGGTGATCGTGCCGTCCTTCGTCGCGGCGAAGGTCAGCTCGTGGACGACGTCACGGCCATGGATCGTTGCGACGTAGTTCTCGGCACGCTCCTCCGTCCACTTCACCGGGCGACCGAGCCGCTTCGCGAGCGCGGCCGCAAGGTACTCCTCGGCATAAACGTCGAGCTTCGAGCCGAACCCGCCGCCCACGTCCGGTGCGATCACGCGCGTCTTCGATTCAGGGATGCCGAGGACGAGCTGCATCGTGAAGCGAAGGATGTGCGGCACCTGGGTCGCCGACCAGAGCGTCACCTCGCCCGCCGGGCCGGCCTGGGCAAGCACGCCCCTCGGCTCGATCGCATTCGGAATCAGCCGCGGCTGCACGTACCGGCGCGTGACGACGACGTCGGCGGCTTCGATCGCCGCCTGCACGTCGTCGGAAGACTCCAGCTTCCAGACGTAGCACTCGTTCGTCCCGAGGTCTTCGTGGACGAGCGGTGCGCCGACCTCGAGCGCCTTCGAGATGTCCGCGATCGACGGCAGCGGCTCGTAGTCCACTTCGACGAGCTCCGCAGCGTCCTTCGCCAGCGCACGACTCTCGGCGAGCACGACCGCGACGCCGTCGCCCTGGTAGCGAGCCTCGCCCGAGGCCAGCGGATAGTGCGGCGGCATCTTGATGTCCTCGGTCACCGGCCACGCGCACGGCATTCCACCGACCCACTCGTCGGCCAGATCGGCGCCGGAGAACGCCGCCACGACGCCGTCTGCGGCACGCGCAGCCGCGAGGTCGATGCCGTTGATGCGCGCGCGTGGGTAGGGGCTGCGTACCACGGCCATGTAGACCATCCCAGGCAGCGTGAGGTTGTCGACGAACGTGCCCTTCCCACGGAGGAGCGATGCGTCCTCCTTGCGCTTGACGGAGGTCCCGATGAAGCCCGGAGCGCTCTCGACGGCGGTCATGACGCGACCCCCGCGGCCGACGCGACGGCCCGGACGATGTTGTGGTACCCGGTACAGCGGCAGAGGTTCCCCTCGAGCCCTTCCCTGATCGCGGCTTCGTCGGTCGCCTCGCCGCTCTCGATGAGGCTCACCGCGGCCATGACCATTCCCGGTGTGCAGTAGCCGCACTGGAGCGCGTGGTGCTCGTGGAACGCCTGCTGGACTGGGTGCAGGTCGCCGTTTCGCGCAAGCCCCTCGATGGTCGTGATCTCCATCCCGTCGGCCTGGACGCCGAGCATCGTGCAGGACTTCACGGACTCGCCGTTCACGAGCACGGTGCAGGATCCGCACGACGACGTGTCGCAGCCCACGGTCGTACCCGTCAGGCCGAGGCGATCGCGAAGGACGTACACGAGAAGCTCACGCGGCTCGACCTCGAGCTCGCGCCGTACGCCGTTCGCGGTCAGCGCCACTCGTCTCATCGACCTCTCCTCTCCGTCGACAGTCCCGCGAGCGTACTACGGTCGCGGCCGCCTGTCTGCCCGGGCTCAGGAGGTCAGCGGCGGCGTTTGAGCGCGCGCTCGATGTCGCGCTGCGCATCGCGCTCGGCG
>JBGSXQ010000062.1:0-2504 GCA_041751315.1 Gaiellaceae bacterium
CGCCGACGACGAACACGGCGTGGCTCGCGCGCACGGAGGGCTCCGCACACGCGCCGAAGGCGTCGCGTAGGCCGTCCCGCACCGCCTCCCAGCGCTCATCTGACGCCGCGGAGTAGAGCGTCAGCTTGCTCGAGCCGCTCGGTGCGGGATCACGGTAGACCGCGACCCCCGCCGAGTCGGGGCCACGGCTCGACATCTGGACGAGCATCGCGGCGAGGTGCTTGCCGAGATCGGCCTCGATCTCGGGCGACTTCGCGAACAGTCCGACGATTCCGCACATATGGTCAGTATCTCCACATAGCGATGCCGAGTTTCACCGTATTTCGTCTCTGCGTATGGAGACTTCCTCTATCTAGAAGCGGGTCAGATACTCACGGATCTCCCAGGGCGTGACCTGCTCGTGGTAGCGGAACCACTCGTCGCGCTTCACGCGGGCGAAGTAGTCGACGTAGTCCTCGTCGCGGCCGCGGCCGAGCGCACGGCGCAGGACGTCGTCACCCTCGAGCTCGCCGATCGCCTCGAGCAGGTTGGCTGGCAGCGACTCGAGCCCGCGTGAGCGCAGCTCGGCCTCCGGGATCGCGTACAGGTTGTCCGCGTTCGGCTCGCCGGCGTCGAGCCCCGACTCGATCCCGTCGAGGCCTGCCGCCAGGACGGCCGCCGCCGCGAGGTACGGATTGCACGAGCCGTCGATCGTGCGGTCCTCGATCCGCCCCGGCCCGGGGATGCGAAGCATCTGCGTGCGGTTGTTGTAGCCGTACGAGATCCACACGGGAGACCACGTCGCGCCGCTCGCCGTCGATCCCATCTTGAGCCGCTTGTACGAGTTGACGGTCGGCGCAGTCACCCCGCTGTACGCCCGCGCATGCGCCCGGAGCCCGCCGATGAACCGATACGCGGTGTCCGAGAGCCCCAGCCCGCGAGGGTCGCTCTCGTCGAGGAAGAGGTTCGTATCGCCGTCCCACAGCGACATGTGGAAGTGGCAGCCGTTGCCCGTGAGGTGCGAGAACGGCTTCGGCATGAAGGTCGCGATCATGCCCGCCTGCTCCGCGAGTGTGTGCACCATGTAGCGGAAGAAGATCGCGCGATCACACGACACGAGCGCGTCGTCGTAGGTGAAGTTCTGCTCGAACTGGCCGTTCGCGTCTTCGTGGTCGTTCGCGTAGTTGCCCCAGCCGAGACCGTTGCAGTACCGAGAGACGGTGGTCAGGAAGTCGTAGCGCCGCGTGAGACCGGCCATGTCGTAGCAGGGCTTCTCGAGCGTGTCGAAGCGGTCTGCGATCTCGATCGAACCGTCGTCGCGCATCGTCACGAGGAAGTACTCGAGCTCCAGCCCCATGCGGAACTCGAAGCCGCGCTCCTTCGCCTGCGCGAGCACGCGCCGGAGGATCGTCCGCGGGCAGTACGCCCACTCCTCGCCTTCGACCGTGACGTCGCACGCGAACCGCGCGAGGTTCGGCTGCCAGGGCACGGGGGTGTACGTCGCGAGGTCCGGAATGGCCGCGATGTCGGGGTCGCTCGGCACCTGCCCGATCTCACCGGCCGCGAAGCCGGCGAAGCCCGCACCGTCGGAGACCAACGTGTCGAAGGCCTCCCGCGATCCGACCGGGACGAGCTTCGCGCTCGGCCGCGCGTACATGTCCACGAACTGGGCGAACACGAACTCCACGCCTCGTTCCTGCATGTCGTTCCAGACCGCATCGGCCGTCATGGCTTCGCGACTCCCTTGTCGGTTCCGTTGGACGTAGCCCTACCAGCCCGCGACCGCGCGGAGAAGGTTAGAGACGCACACCTTCTGGCCGCCTATGTGTGCGTTTCGGCTGTCCCCAGAGCCTGTTGCAGCTTCACCATCTTCACGGCGATCTCGATCGCGAGCCAGTCGTCGCGTCGGAGATCGAGCCCGGACAGCTCGCCGATGCGACGCAGCCGCTGACGCAGCGTGTTCGGGTGCACGTAGAGCGCCTCCGAGGTCGCGCTGATCGAGCCGTGCCGGCGCAGGAACTCCTCGAGCGTCGTGAGCAACTGCGCGCCGCGTTGCGTGTCGTAGTCAGCGAGCTTGTCGACGGCATCGACCGTCGCGTCGCGGATGCCACCATCCACAGCGACGCGAAGCAGGTACTTGTACGCGCCGAGGTCGTCGTACGCGAGCACTGCGGGCTTCGTCGACAGTACTGCCGTGCCTACGAGAGCCTGCTGAGCCTCGGCGAAGCCGTCGCCGAACGAGGCCTCACCACGGCACACGCTCGAGACACCGATCGAGACCGGCTCGGCGAGATCCAGGTGGACGCGACGCAGTCGCTCGAGGAAGGACTCGCTCGACGCGCCTGTGAGTCGCACGAGAGCGCGAAGCGAATCGTCGCGATGGTCGAAGAGCGAACCGGGCGCGGCACCGCGCAGCGTGCGCGCCAGTGCGTCGCTCCACGGCTCCGCGACGAGAACGACGTGGGGCTGGTCGAGATCGCAGCCCAGCCGCGCGGCGCGCCCTTCGAGATCTCCGCGCGAGCGTC
>JBGSXQ010000063.1:0-4073 GCA_041751315.1 Gaiellaceae bacterium
AGCGCCCGCGGCCCCGTGGGATCGGCACACCCGGCCGACAGCGCGACCCCCGCGCCGAAGGCGTCCGCTGTACGCAGGAGCGTCCCGACATTGCCCGGATCCGCAAGGCGCCACAGCGCGAGCACGACGTCGCGCGTCCCTAGCGGCAGGTCGGCACGCCGGTACACGCCGATCACGCGCGGTGCATGGCCGAGCGTCGAGACCTGTCCCAGCAACTCGGGAAGGACATTCTCGCCGCCAACCAGGAGCTCGACCGGCTCGACGCCGGCCGCCGCCGCTGCCTCGACGAGATCCTCGCTCTCGACCGCGAACAGTCCGCTCTCCTCGCGGTGCTTACGCGCAGCGAGAAGCTTCCGAACGAGCCGGAGCTTCTCGTTCTGACGCGACTCGATCAGGCGGCTTTGGCGGCGTCGGCCTCGAGTGCGGCCTGCGCGCGCTCGGCGATGGCCGCGAATGCGGCCGGATCGCTCACCGCGATGTCGGCGAGCGACTTGCGATCGAGCTCGATCCCCGCCTTCTTGACGCCGTCCATGAAACGGTTGTACGAGAGATCGTGCTCGCGCGCCGCCGCGTTGATGCGCATGATCCAGAGCGACCGGAAGGTGCGCTTGCGGTTCTTACGATCGCGGTAGGCGTAGACGAGCGAATGCTCGACCTGCTCCTTCGCGAAGCGGTAGTGAGACTTCTTGCGCCCGTAGTAGCCCTTCGCCTGCTCGAGGACCTTGGCGCGCTTCTTCCGCGCATGGACTGCTCGCTTGACCCTGGGCACGTCAGCCGCCTCTCAGGAGCTTCTCGACGCTGCGAACGTCGCTCGCGGCGACGTCGTCCATCTTGCGGAAGCCGCGCCTACGCTTCGACGACTTCTTCTCGAGGTTGTGGCTCCGCATCCCGTGCCGGCGCAGGAGCTTCCCCGTCCCGGTCACCTTGAAGCGCTTCTTCGCGCCCTTCCCCGTCTTCATCTTTGGCATCAGTCTTCACTCCCGCATTCTTGGTCGGCGCGAGAACCATGACCATGTTGCGACCGTCGAGAAGAGGCTGCTGTTCGATCGAGCCGAGCTCCTTCACGTCTTCCGCGAGCCGCATCAGGAGATCGCGACCGCGATCCGGGTGAAGCGTCTCGCGCCCCCGGAACATGATCGTGACCTTGACCTTGGCCCTCTGGCCGAGAAAGCGCACGACGTGCCCCTTCTTGGTCTCGTAGTCATGAATCCCGATCTTCGGTCTGAGCTTGATCTCCTTGATCTGAATCTGCGTCTGATGCTTGCGGGCCTGCTTCGCGCGCTGGTCCTGCTCATAGCGGTACTTCGAGTAGTCCATGACCCGCGCGACGGGCGGATCCGCACCGGCCGCGACCTCGACGAGATCGAGGCCCTTGCCGTACGCGAACTCGAGCGCTTCCTTCGTCGTGAGGATCCCGACCTGCTCGCCCTGGTCGTCCACCAGTCGAACGCGCTGGGCGCGGATCTCCTCGTTCATTCGCACGTCCCGCTTGCGCGGAACCAGCCGGTCGAGATCCGGCCTCCGGCGGCGAGGTCACAAAGGCCCTTCATCAAGCTCTCAGCTTCCTCCTTGTAAACGACACGAACCGCTGCAGGCAGCGGCTCGTCACTCACTCCAACCGGCTCGGTTGAACCCCCGCGAGTCACGCCCAGACGGGGTGGCTCGGGAGGTGAGGAAGCGATGAGCTCCTGCTTGCAGGCGGCGAAGCCTAGCACCTACCCGGGGTCGGCTTCGGCCGCGAGGTCACGAAAGCGTGACAGGAGCGTGTCGAACGTGAGCGTCGACTGTTCTCCACCCCGTTCGCGCACGGCGAGCGTCTCGTCGGACTCGCGATCGCCGTACACGACGACGAACGGCACCTTCTCGAGCTCGGCGTCCCGGATCCGTTTGCCGAGCGTGTCGTCGCGCTCGTCGACCTCGACGCGGTACCCCTCGCCCGCGAGGCGGTCGCGTAGCGCGCCCGCAGACTCGCGGTGGCTCTCCCCGACCGGGATCACCCGCGCCTGCACGGGCGAGAGCCAGAACGGGAACGCGCCGGCGTAGTGCTCGACCAGGATCCCGATGAAGCGCTCGAACGAGCCGTACAGCGCACGGTGGATGACGAAGACGGCGTGCTCGTGGTTGTCTGCTCCCATGTACGTGAGACCGAAGCGGGCGGGCATCTGCGCATCGAGCTGGATCGTCGTCATCTGCCACGAGCGCCCGAGCACGTCGGTCATGTGCAGGTCGATCTTCGGTCCGTAGAAGGAGCCCTCGCCCGCGCCGACGACGTACGGGACGCCGTACCGCTCGAGCGCGGCGAGCAGCTCGCCCTCGGTGAAGTCCCATTCCTCGTCCGAGCCGAGCTTGTTGTCCGGCCGCGTCGAGAGCTCCGCGTGCGGCTCCATCCCGAAGAGGCCGTACAGGTAGCGCAGGTAGTCGAGGCAGCCGTCGAGCTCGGCCGGGATCTGATCGCTCGTGCAGAAGATGTGCGCGTCGTCCTGGGTCACGTAGCGCACGCGGGTGATCCCGTGCAGCGTTCCCGTGGGCTCGTTGCGATGCAGCGGCGCGGCCTCGGCGTACCGGATCGGCAGGTCGCGGTACGAGCGGAGTTGCGAGCCGAAGAGGAGCATGTGCCCCGGGCAGTTCATCGGCTTGATTCCGTACGTCTGCTCCTCGGTGTCGCCCGGGATGAGGAACATGTTCTCGCGGAACTTCTCCCAGTGGCCCGAGGTGACCCACAGCGCCTTGTCGTAGATGAGCGGCGTCTTCACCTCGTCGTACCCGCGCCGCGCGTTCTCGCGGCGACGGATCGCCTCGAGCCCGTTGTAGATGACCATGCCCTTCGGATGCCAGAACGGAGATCCGGGCGAGTGCTCGTCGAGGTGGAAGAGATCGAGCTGCAGCCCGAGCCGGCGGTGGTCGCGTGCGCGCGCCTGCTCGAGCCGCTCGAGATGCGCGTCGAGGTCGGCCTGTGAGAAGAACGCGGTGCCGTAGATCCGCGTGAGCTGCGTGTTCCGCTCGTCGCCGCGCCAGTACGCGCCTGCAAGGCTCGTGAGCTTCACCGCCTTGATCGGCCCGGTGTTCTGCAGGTGCGGCCCACGGCACAGATCGGTGAACGCGCCCTGCGTGTACAGCGAGATCGCACCTTCGGCATCGCGCGCGAGCTCGACCTTGTACGGCTGGCCCTCCGCCTCGAAGCGGGCGATCGCCTCCTCGCGCGAGAGCTCCTCTCGGGCCCACTCGCGGCCCTCGGCGATCTCGCGCCGGATCTCCTCCTCTATCGCCTCGAGATCGCCCTCCGAGATCGGCTCCTGGAACTCGAAGTCGTAGTAGAAGCCGTCGGCGATCGGCGGGCCGATGGCGATCTTCACACCCGGGTGCAGCCGCATGACCGCCTCGGCGAGCAGGTGCGCCGTCGAGTGCCGCAGCACGAAGAGGGCGTCCGGATCGTCCTTGTGACTTATCGTCACAAGCTCGATCTTCTCCCCGTCCTGGAGCGGAATGCGGAGGTCCTGGACGTGTCCGTTCGAGCGGACGGCGACAGCGTCGCGGGCAAGCCGCGGACCGATCGCGCGCGCAGCCTCGAGCCCGGTGGCGCCGTCGGGCAGCTCGAGCTCGGACGAGTCGGGAAGGACGACCTTCATCGCGGGCTGAGGATAGACGCGCTACTCGCGCCGCTCGGAGCGAGGCGCCTCCCCGACCGCAAGCTGGATCTCGAGATCCTTGAGCGCGGTACGCAGGATCGCGATGCGCTCGGCGACGTGCGCGTGCGCATGGCATCGGGTGAGCATCGCGCTTCCGATGTCTCCCCGCTGATCGGGAAGCTCGTCGCCGAACCAGATCCAGCCGACCATTCCGTAGACGAAGAGGATCATCCCGGTAACGGCGCCGATCGAGGCGAGTGGCGGACGCTCTTCCACACACCGAGCAACAGCACCCGCAGGTCAGGAAGCACGCGCACGATCCGCACGACACGGAGCAGACCGGGCTCGCAACTCTCGCGATCCGGTCGGCGGGCCTCCGTACACTCAGCTGGATGAGCGACCCCGCCGCCGAGGCCCCGGGACGGGTCGAGCGACTCGCGCGGCGGC
>JBGSXQ010000064.1:0-1516 GCA_041751315.1 Gaiellaceae bacterium
GCCGGCGGACGCCTCTCCCCCGCCGGGCGAGTCGACGCTTTAGACGCGGCCCTTGAAGGTGTCGCAGCTCTGCGGGCCGGAGCCCTCGATGCCCCGCACGAACCAGCTCTGCCGCTGCTCCGCCGAGCCATGCGTCCACGACTCCGGAACAACGCGGCCCTGGGTCTTCTCCTGGACGCGGTCGTCGCCGACTGCCGCCGCGGCATCGAGAGCGTCGGCGATGTCCTGCCGCGTGATCTCCTCGATGACGCCGGTGCCGAGCGCGCGACCGACCCACAGCCCCGCGTAGCAGTCCGCCTGAAGCTCGATACGCACCTGACCGCTCTGCGGCCCGGTGTCGCGGTCGGCGCCGCGCAGCACCCCCGTCAGGTTCTGGACGTGATGGCCGTACTCGTGCGCGAGGATGTACGCCTCGGCCAGCGGCCCTCCGCGAGCCCCGAGCGACTCGAGCTGGTCGAAGAACCCGAGATCGATGTAGATGAAGCGGTCGGCCGGGCAGTAGAACGGGCCCGTGGCCGACGAGGCTTGCCCGCATGCCGTCTGGATCCCGCCTTCGAAGAACCGCGTCCTCGTCGGCTCGTACCCGCGGAACGCGCGATCCCAGTAGATCTGGATGCTGTTGATCGAGGCGATCGCCCGGCAGTCGCGGCGCTCGTTCGCATCCGCACCGGTCTGACACTCGCCGGAGATGTCGTTGGCCTCCGTGTTCGGCCCGACCGTCTGCCCGGAGAGCGAGCCGAGATCGCCGAGCCCTCCGCCTCCGCCGAGAAAGAGGAAAGCCAGTAGGACGACGATCCCGATGATGCCACCGCCCCCGCCGAGCATCCCGCCCATGCCGCCGGGAACGCGACCGCCCATGCGCCGGCCGCGGTAGTCCTCGACCTGCGAGGTGTCGAGCTTGGCGTCCTTCCTGAACCGCATCGAGGTGACGTTACCCGCGATGCGGGGAGCTGGAACCTTCGGCGGCGTCTCAGCTCCCCGCTGGTGCGCTAGGTCGCGTCAGCGCTCGTCGCCGGCCCGCTGCGAGCGGGCGACGAGCGCCCGCGTTCCGGCCAGCGCGACGCGCGGACGGAGCGTGCGGAAGAGGATCATGAGGGTGACGAGCCCGACCGCCGTGTTCACGACCGTCACGCCGAGCTGCATCCCGACTGAGAACGAGACGGCGGTTGCCGCGGATACCGCTCCGTAGAGGGCGTAGGTCGCGAGCACCTGTTGGGTTCCTGCGCCCCCTGGCAGCGGCGTGGCAGTGGCCGCGCCGCTCAGAACCACGACGAGCACCGCCATCGTGACGCTCGCTTCGATATTGAACGCGGAGAGGACGAGGAACACGACGCCGATCCGCGCGACCCATGCCGCAAGCTGGTACGGAAGAACTGCGACGAGGTATTGCGTGGGCGTGCGCAGGATCGCGAGCCCCTGAAGCGCACGAGCCACGGTGCGGCGGACGAAGTCCGGCCGGAGCCGGTACGCGAGCGCCAGGCCGACGCCGATCCCGAGGAGACCGAGCGCGCCGAGC
>JBGSXQ010000065.1:0-1736 GCA_041751315.1 Gaiellaceae bacterium
CGGCGGCGAGCGCGCTGACGTTCGCTCTCGGCTCAATCGGCTTCGCCGTGGCGGTCGCGCGCTCAGGGAGCTTCGGTCGCAGCGTCACGCGCGTCGTCGTCATCGCCCTCGTCGCTCTCGGGGCGTCACGGCTGGTGCCCCTGGGACTGTCGTTCTATGTGGCTGCCGCGGCAGCCGTCGTTGCCCTGTGGCCGCTCGCGTACGCCCTGTGGGAGCCGCGCTCCACCGACCGTCGCGCGCGCCAGACATCACCCGTCACGTAGCTGCGGATCGAAAGGAGAGCACCATGCATCAGACCGAGCATGTCGAGACCGTGATCATCGGCGGCGGCCAGGCGGGCCTCGCCGTCGGCTACTTCCTCGAGCGGCACGGCCGGCCGTTCACGATCCTCGACGCCAACGAGCGCGTCGGCGACTCGTGGCGCGAGCGTTGGCCGACCCTCAGGCTGTACTCACCGGCCATGGTTGACGGGCTCCCCGGGATGCCGTTCCCGGCGCCCAGGCACTCGTTCCCAACGGCCGCCGAGATGGCCGATTACCTCGAAACCTATGCGGCTACTTTCGAGCTGCCGGTCCGAAACGGTGTGCAGGTCGACGGAGTCGAGCGCGCCGGCGACGGCTACGTCGTCTCGGCAGGTCGCGAGCGGATCGCGGCCGAGAACGTCGTCGTCGCCACAGGAGTGTTCCAGCACGAGAGCCCGATCGTCCCGGAGTTCGCCTCCGAGCTCGACCCGAGGATCACGCAGCTCCACTCGGCCGACTACCGAGGGCCCGAGCAGCTGCAGCCCGGGCCCGTGCTCATCGTCGGCGCGGCGCACTCGGGCGGCGACATCGCTTTAGAAGTCGCGCGTGCCGGGCATCCGACGATCCTCTCGGGTCGCGACACCGGGCAGATCCCTTTCGACATCGAGAGTCGGCTCGCCCGCGTCGTCTTTCCGCTGCTGGCGTTCGCATGGACGCGCGTGGTTACGGTCTCGACGCCGATCGGACGCAAGGCGAAGCGCGCGATCCGGACGCACGGCGGGCCGCTCCTCCGGGTCAAGCGGGCCGACCTGTCGGCTGCGGGCGTCGAGCGGGTGATCGTGCGGACGGCCGGAGTCACCGACGGCAACCCCATGCTCGCCGACGGACGGGTTCTCGACGTCGCAAACGTCGTCTGGTGCACCGGGTTCCGCAACGACTACGGCTGGATTCGCCTCCCGCTGCGGACCGAGCCCGACGGCTTCCCCGAGCAGCGGCGGGGCGTCGTCGCGTCGCATCCAGGGCTGTACTTCGTGGGCATGCCGTTCCTCCACTCGTTCGCGTCCATGCTGATCCTGGGCGCGAGCCGGGATGGCAGGCGGGTAGCACGGCACATCGTCCAGCGCATGCAGACGCGTGTGTCGGAGCGCCCTCTGGAGCCTGCCATGGAACGGGCCGGTGTCTAGCGGGCGCGGAACCGACGAAGGACCGCGTGCTCGGACACGACGAACGGCGTCGTCGCAGCCCGGATTCGCTCGACGAGCGCTCGCTCGCCCCGCAGGTCTTCGGCCTTGTGGTCGAGCAGGGCGTCAGCCGTGTCGAAGTGTTGGAGCACGTCGAGCTCGGTATCGCACGAACGCGGCTACCGGCGCGTACTGGTAGGTCAGCCGGCCGTCGCCACACCCGAGCTCGAGCACCCGCCGCCCGTCGAGCGCCGAGAGTCGCCGTAGAGCGGCCAGCTCGGCATGACAGCAGGCCGCTACGGTGCGCCGATGC
>JBGSXQ010000066.1:0-1509 GCA_041751315.1 Gaiellaceae bacterium
GCGCGCGACGGCTCGCACTGGGCCGTCCAGCGCTGGCGGCGCTCGCAGGCGAACTTCGGCATCGCACCGTGGAGGCCGGGTCACGGCGAGTGGGAGCTCCGCATCTCGCATTGGCGGGGCGAGCTGCCGAAGCTCGAGGTCTGGCTCGACTGGAGCTACGGCGGGCGGTGGCACCACCTCTTCGGGCGGCTCAGCTACCGCGGGCTCCCCGTTCACGGCTTCTCGACGACGCCGATGGGTGATCCGCTCGACCGCTACGGGCGCGTCCTCTATCTCGACACGCTCGACTCCGCGTACGGAAAGGGCTGGTTCCGAGAGAACGGGTTCGTGGCGCGTCGCCCGGACGGCACGTTCTGTTACGGGTTCGTCCCGCACACGGCGCACACGGGCGAGCGAAGACCCGCCGGCCACGGCGCCCGATATCGGCTCGCGGTCTCAGGCCCGGGCGTGACGCCCGATGTCATGTGGGAGGGGGCGGCACTCGAGGGCTACGACCCCGAGAATCCGATGCACGTGGCGCACGAGACGGAGATGAACGCGCTCCAGAGGACGCTCATGAGCCGCTCGAGGCCTTGTCACGCATAGTTTCATGAGCTAACCTCATGGCCATGAGGTACCTCATGATCTCGAAGGGTGGCCAAATCTCGGTGCCGGCGGAGATCCGCAAGCGCTGGCAGACGCGCCGCCTGCAGGTCGAAGATCGCGGCGACGAGCTCGTCATCAGGCCGGTGCCCGACGATCCGATCGCGGCCGCTCGGGGGATCTTCAAGGGTCGCTCGAGGTACACGAGCGAGGAGATGCGCCGCATGGAGCGCGAGGAGGAAGCGGAGATCGAGGATCGGAAGTGGGGACACTTCTCGACGCATTCGCGCTGATCGCGTTCCTCGACGACGAGCCTGCCGCATCCGACGTCGAGGGGTTGCTCGCTCGCGGAGACGCCGCCATGTCCGCGGTCAACCTCGCCGAGGCTGCGCAAAGGCAACTCCGAATGACGTCCGTGACGTCGTCGGAGCTGCGGGATGTCGTGCGCTCGCTGCCCGTCGCGGTGATTCCGTATTCCGAGACCCACGCGTGGCGGGCGGCCGAGCTCAGGGCGCGCTACTACGAGCGCCGCGAGAGCCCAGTGTCGCTCGCGGACTGTTGTCTCGTCGCGGTCGCCACGGGCGCCGACCGCATTGCGACCGCCGATCCGGCCGTCTTGCGAATGGCCGAGGCGGAGGGCATGCGCACCATCGAGCTGCCCCCGCCGTAGGGAGTTAGCTCCGCGGATGCGAGCGGTCGTAGATGCGCCGCAGGCGCCGCGCGTCCACATGGCTGTAGATCTGCGTCGTCGAGAGCGACGCGTGGCCGAGCAGTTCCTGGATGACGCGTAGGTCCGCGCCGCCCTCGAGCAGATGCGTCGCGAATGCGTGTCGGAGGCGGTGCGGGTGGCGGATGAGCCTTCGCACGGTGCTCGTGTCCAGGCGGCGCCCACGAACGGAGAGGAAGATCGCGTCGTTCGCGCCGGCC
>JBGSXQ010000067.1:0-1961 GCA_041751315.1 Gaiellaceae bacterium
GAGCTGCGTCCTTCGCGTGGTACGTGACGACGAGATCGGCTCCGGCCCGGCGGATCCCGGTGAGGATCTCGAGCGCGACCGCACGCTCGTCGAGCCAGCCGTTCGCCGCTGCAGCCTTCACCATCGCGTACTCCCCGCTCACGTTGTACGCGGCGAGCGGAAGCTCGGGGAAGCGTTCGTGCACGGATCGCACCACGTCGAGATAGCCGAGCGCGGGCTTCACCATGAGCGCGTCTGCCCCCTGCTCCACGTCGAGGGCGACCTCGCGCAGGGCCTCGCGCGCGTTGGCCGGGTCCATCTGGTGCGAGCGCCGATCACCGAACGCCGGCGCGCCCTCCGCCGCCTCGCGGAACGGCCCGTAGAAGGCCGATGCGTACTTGACCGCGTACGAGAGGATCGCGACGGCTTGATAGCCCTCCGCGTCAAGAGCCGCGCGGACGGCGCCGACCATGCCGTCGAGCATCCCGCTCGGCGCGAGGATGTCGGCTCCCGCCTGCGCATGCGACACGGCGATCCGCCCGAGAACATCGAGCGTCTCGTCGTTGAGCACGTAGCCGGCCTCGTCGAGCAGGCCGCAGTGGCCATGATCGGTGTACTCGCAGAGACAGACGTCGGTCATCACGACGAGTGCCTGATCCGCATCCTTGAGCGCGCCGATCGCACGCTGGACGACGCCATTCTCGGCATGGCTCTCCGCACCCTCCGAGTCCTTCGCGCTCGGGATCCCGAACAGGAGCACCGCCTTCACGCCCAGCGCGGAGAGCTCACGCGCCTCGGCGGCGAGCCGGTCGACCGAGAGCTGGTCGATCCCCGGCATCGACGGGATCGGGTTCCGAACGCCGTCACCGGGAACGACGAAGAGCGGGTACACGAAGTCGCTCGGCTCGAGGCTCGTCTCGCGCACGAGATCGCGCAGCGCCGCAGTCCGACGAAGCCGGCGCGGACGCTTCGCGCCCGGCCCGAGACGAAGCGCCTCGAGCGGCTCAGAGCCGTAGGACGTCACGCGCTGTCTCCGAAGTGCGACACGAGCGAGCGAATGATGCCGTCGGAGGTCGTCTCGTCCGCGACGAGACCGACCTTGAGCCCGACCTCACGTGCCACCTTCGCGGTCTTCGGGCCGATACACACGAGCAGCGCGCTGTCCCCTGTCCCTCCCGTGGCCGCAAGGCTCCGGCAGGCCGATCCGCTCGCGAGAACCACGGCGTCGGCGATCCGCAACGGGAGGATCCCCCACATCGGCGGCTCGACGAGGACGGTGCGGTACGCGACGACGACGTCGACCTCCGCTCCCTTGCCACGAAGCTCCTCCGCCAGGCCTGGATTGGCGATGTCGGCCTGCGGCATCAGGATGCGGAGCCCCTCGACATCGCCGAGTCCCCCGGCGATGTCGTCGGAGGCGCGTGTCGCGACGAATGCCAGGTCGACGCCGTGCTCGCGGATCGCGTCGGCCGTGACCGGGCCGACGGCGGCTACCTTCGGCCCCGCGAGGGCGGCGAGGCCTTCACGCACCGCTGAGACCGCGTTCACGCTCGTGAGCACGATCCAGTCGTAATCCGACATCCGCGTCACCGCGTCTTCGAGGGCGCGGCGATCCTCTGCCGGCCGAATCTCGATGAGTGGCACGAGCGTCACCTCGGCGCCGAGCCGCTCGAGCTCGTCGGCGAGGGGCTTTGCCTCGGGTCGGGTGACGACGATGCGTCGTCCGGCTAGGGGCTGGTCAGCCACGAATCGACGCCAGTATGCGGTCTGCGCCGCGCGCAAGGGCGTCGAGCGCGAGGCTCTCGCCAAGGTCGCACTGGCTGCCCTCCCCGTGAACGCGCACCACGTCGCGTCCATCGACGGAGGCGACGAGCCCCTGGAGACGCACACGGCGGGTCGTCGTGGTAATCGCGCGGGCGGCGACGGGGGCCGCGCAACCGGCTCCGAGCGCGCGCAGGAAGGCTCGCTCGGCGGTGGTCTCG
>JBGSXQ010000068.1:0-3422 GCA_041751315.1 Gaiellaceae bacterium
AGTCGGCGATTGCGCTGCCGCGCGTCCATCCCACGCTGGCACTCGTGGACGCCGAGCCCGGAGTCGACGACGGTGCGCTCACGCAGCTCGAGGAGAGCGGACGGACGGTGAGGCGCTGGGATCGCCTTCATCACTACTTCGGCGGCGTCAGCTGTGTCGGGCGTGCGGGCGCGGCAGGCGATCCGCGCCGCAGCGGCTCCGCAGTCGTCCTCTGACCGCCGACGTCTGGTGCGTCGCTAGCAACGCACCAGCGTGCAATGGCGAGATGCTTCAGCGTCTCGCCCGCCTGTCGGCCAGCGCCTACTTCAGGAGTAGCTTGTCGATGCGGCGCGAGGAGATCCAGAGCCCGACCAGGCCCATCGCGAGCAAGTAGGCGACGTTCACGAGCTGGAACGAGCCAACGGTTCCCGTCGTGAGCGAACGGACGAGCTCGATCCCGTGGTACAGCGGCAGGCAGCGGACGATCCACTCGAGCACCGCCGGGTAGACGGAGATGGGATAGAACGTCGCGGAGAACATGAACATCGGCAGCATGACCAGCTGGATCAGGTCGAAGTCCTTCCACGTCCGCATCCACGTCACGGCAGCGATCCCGGCCCCGGCGAAGCCGAAGCCGATGACGAAGCACGCAGGGAGCACGAGGAGCGCCCACGGGGAGGAGACGAGGCCGAGGAGCACGATCACGGGGACGAACGCCGCGGAGTAGAGCATCGCGCGGACGACCGCCCAGATCGTCTCGCCGATCGCGACGTCCTTCGGCCCAACGGGTGTCGCGAGAATCGACTCGTAGACCTTCCCGTAGCGAAGCTTCCAGAAGACGTTGGTCGCGTCGTAGAAGGCGCCGTTCATCGCCGAGGCTGCGAGCAGCGCCGGCGCGACGAACACCGCGTACTCCAACACCTCGCCTTCGAAGGTCACGTCCCCGATGAAGCTCTGCAGCGGGTAGACGAAGAAGAAGAGGTAGAAGAGCGGCTCGAAGAAGCCGGAGAAGAGGATCATCCACGTCCGGCGATAGACCATGACGTTGCGCTCGATGATCAGGAGGCCTCCCGCGATCGGGCGCTTCGGAGCCGTGAGGCGGGCTCGTGCGACCAGTTCGCTCATACGACGAGTCGCTTCCGGTATGTGACGCGTGCGGCGACGAGGCCCGCCGTCACGAACGCAAGGAGGTACGCGAGATGGCCGAGGTCGCCCCAGGACACGGTGCCGAGGGTGAGGTCGCGGCAGAGCGTGACGCCGTGCCACAGCGGCGTGAGCCAGGCGATCACCTCGAGCGGAGCCGGCAGGCTCGAGATCGGGAAGAACGTCCCCGAGAACAGGAACATCGGGAGGATCACGAAGCGGAAGATCGCGACGAACGAGACCTCGTTCTGCGCGTGCGCGGCCCAGGCCGCCATCGGCGCCGAGAAGGAGAGTCCGACGAGCACCGTTACCGGGATCGCGAGCAGTCCGAGCGGCGAGTCGACGGCACCGAAGGCAGTGATCACGACGAGGTAGATGGTCGCGATGGTGACCAGCCGAAACGCGAAGTACGCCTGATGGCCGAGCATGACGTCGCGCACCCGCAGCGGCGTCGCGAGCATCGCGTGGTACTGCCGATCCCACTTGATCGCCGACAGCACGGGCCAGCTCGACTCGAACGTGGCGATCTGCATGGCGGTGGCGGCCATGAGCCCCGGTGCGACGAACTCGAGATACGAGATCCCGTTTGCGAGATCGGCCGAGCGATCGACGAACACCCCGAGGCCGACGCCCAGCGCGAGCAGGTAGACGATCGGCGTCACGACACTCGTGATCGCGGAGCCACGCCACACGCGCTTGTACTGCGTGAGGAAGAACTCGAACGGCCGCAGGAGGAGCAGGGCGTTGGTCACTCGATGAGCGTCCGGCCCGTGAGGTGGAGGAACACGTCCTCGAGCGTGCTCCGGCGCACGAGGACGCTCTCGGGAACGAGGCCGCGCTCGTGCAGTTGGTGCGAGGCGGCGTCGCCGTCCGCCGCGTACAGGAGCACGCGGTCCGGCAGCGACTCGACACGTTCGACGAGGCCGTCGGTCCAGTAGCTGAGGTCGTCGGGCCGGCTGCTGTCCTCGAAACGCAGCTCGACGACCTCGCGGGTCGAGTACTGCTCGATGAGCGCTCGCGGCGATCCCTCCGCCACGATCTTGCCGCGATCCATCACGACGAGCCGGTCGCAGAGCTGCTCGGCCTCGTCCATGTAGTGCGTCGTGAGCAGGAGTGTCACGCCCTGGCGCTTCAGGCGGTAGAGCCGATCCCACACCACATGCCGCGCCTGCGGATCGAGGCCCGTCGTCGGCTCGTCGAGGAGGAGGAGCTCCGGCTCGTTGACGAGGGAGCGCGCGATCGTGAGGCGGCGCTTCATGCCGCCCGAGAGCGGCTCGACCTTGTCGTTCGCGCGCTCGGTGAGCTCCACGAAGTCGAGCAGCTCGTCCGCGCGCGCGCCGAGCTCTTTCCGTGGCAGGCCGAAGTAACGGCCGTAGATGACGATGTTCTCGCGGACCGTGAGCTCCATGTCGAGGGTGTCCTGCTGGGGCACGACGCCCAGCCGCGCGCGGATCTTCGAACCATCGCGCGCGGGGTCCATGCCGAGGATGCTGAGCTTTCCCTCCGTCACCGGCGACACGCACCCGATCATCCGCATCGTCGAGGTCTTCCCCGCCCCGTTCGGGCCGAGGAAGCCGAAGGCCTCGCCTCGTTGGAGGTCGAAGTCGATCCCGTCCACGGCCACGAACTCCCCGAAGCGCTTGACGAGGTCGCGTGCCTGGACGAGCGGCTGGCCGTTCGAGCCCGTCACCGGGGCTACGTTAGTTGTCGGGCAGCGCCGGGCGGCGAGCACGCTGCGTCGCCTCGACGTCGCGTGCGATCTGCTCCACGAGAGCGGCCTCGGTCTCGAAGACGTCCTCGTCGCGCAGCCGCTCCCACAGCTCCACCACGAGGCGGTTTCCGTAGAGGTCGCCGTCGAAGTCGAGGAGATACGGCTCGATGCGCCGTTCGGTGCCGCCGTAGTGCGGGTTCGTCCCGATCGAGATCGCGGCGCGGTGCCCGAGCCCGAAGCCTGCGTAGATGCCGTAGCGGGGGCACGCGAGGTCGGGCTCGAGCCGAAGGTTCGCCGTCGGGTAGCCGAGGGTGCCTCCGCGCTGATCGCCGGAGACGACTATGCCGTCGAGCTCGAACGGACGGCCGAGCATCCCCGCCGCTCCGGCAACGTCACCCTCGGCGAGGGCGGTCCGGATCGCGGTCGACGAAACGCCGTGAAGCTCAGGCACGACGACCACGTCGAAGCCGAGGCGCTCGAGGAGCGCGAGGTCGCCGGAGCGTCGCACGCCGAAGCGGAAGTCGGCGCCGGCGACCACGGCCTCCACTCCGGGCGCGCGAAGGTACCGGTCGGCAAAAGCCTCGGGCGT
>JBGSXQ010000069.1:0-2971 GCA_041751315.1 Gaiellaceae bacterium
GCACGCCAGCCCCCTCGGCGCAGGTCGCGGGTCATGGCGCGCAGCTGCGCGGGCGACTCGATGTTCTTGCGGAAGAGGATCACGCCCGCCGCACGGCGCTGCCCCAGCGCGTTCCGCACGTACTTCGGCACCGTCGTGCCGGAGAAGCTCAGCACGACGAGGTGGCCGACCTGCTGCTCGAGCGTCAGTGAGCCGAGCGCGGGTCCCCAGGCGCTCCCCGACTGACTGCCCATGAGGAGCACCACGACGAGCGCCACCGGGAGCTACCCACGCATCGCCGTCAGCGTAGAGTGCGAAGCCGATGAGCTTCGCCGTCGCCGCAACAGCGTACGACAGCTTCATGGGGAGGTACTCCGCGCCGCTCGCGCCGCTCTTCGCCGACTTCGCACGAGTTTCGCCCGAGCAACGCGTGCTCGACGTCGGAGCGGGACCCGGCGCGCTGACCCGGGAGCTGGTCTCGCGCGTCGGCGCCGAGAACGTCTACGCCGTCGAGCCGTGGGAGCAGTTCGTCGAGGCTCTGCGCGAGCGCTTCCCCGGCGTGACATCGCTGCGCGCCTCGGCCGAGTCGCTCCCCTTCGAGGACGAAAGCTTCGACGGTGTGCTGGCACAGCTCGTCGTCCACTTCATGACCGATCCCGTTGCCGGGCTCCGCGAGATGGCGCGTGTCGCACGGCCGGGGGCGGTGGTCGCTGCGTCGGTGTGGGATCACGGCGGCGGCCACGGGCCGCTGAGCCCGTACTGGGACCTCGTCCGCGAGCTCGAGCCGCATGTGGACGACGAGTCCAAGCTCGCCGGCGCATTCGCAGGAGACCTGTCGAGCCTGTTCCGGCAGGCCGGCCTGCGCGATGTCGAGGAGGTCGCGCTCACGGTGCACGTCCACCACGAGACGTTCGAGGAGTGGTGGGAGCCGTACACGCTGGGGGTCGGGCCGGCGGGCGCATACGTCGTGAGGCTGAGCCAGGAAAGGCGGGCCGAGCTTCGGGCACGCGCTGCGGCGCGGCTCGAAGCGCCGTTCACGATCGAGGCCCGAGCCTGGTCCGCGCGAGGTCGCGCCTCCTAGTCGCGCGGCCGAACTCCCTTCTTCGCCAGAGCCGCCCGAACATGCGCGTCGATCTCGTCTGGAGGTCGGGCACGCCCCGATCGCACGCCCCGTCAGCCGTAGACGGGTTCTTCGAGCGCGTCCACGAGCTTCCACGCGCCGTCGCTCCAGTTCGAGATCACCGTGCACGTGGTGCCGGTCGCCGGGTCGTGGAGCGAGCGGAACGAGACGCCTGCGTCGTAACCCTCGAGCACGACGATGCCCTCGCCCGCGCGGAGCCAGAAGCCGAGGCCGTACTGCCACCGCTCGTGCACATCGCTGCGTGGGCGGGTCATCTCCGTGACCCAGTCGGTCGCGACGATCCTCTCCGCGAAGAGCGCAGTCCAGAAGGCACTCATGTCCGCCACCGTGGCGTAGATGCCACCGTCGCCGACTCCGCGCACCGGTAGATGAAGGACGTTGGTGCGAAAGCCGTCCGCGTTCAGGTAACCGAGCGCCGCGCGGGCGGGCAGCTCGTCGGAGCGGAGAAACGCGGTGTCATGCATCCCGGCCGGCTCGCAGACGCGTTGCAGCACGAGATCGTGGTACGGGACTCCACTCGCGCGCTCCGCGATCAGCGCGAGGACCACGTAGCCGCCGTTGCAGTACGAGAAGTCGGTGCCGGCAGCGAACTTCGTCGGAAACCCGTCCAGGATGCGCACGAAGTCCTCGGGAGCGGCGAGCTCGTGCACCGGCACGGGCATGACGTAGTCGGTGATCTCACCGCCTACGTCCTCGTCGAGGTAGTCCCCGATTCCGGAACGATGCGCGAGCAGATGCTCGACCGTCACGTCGTCGGCGATCGACGCGAGTTCGTCGCCGAGGATCGAGCGAGCCGTGGTATCGAGTGCGAGCGTTCCGTCCGCGACCAGGCTGACGACCGCGAGCGCTGTCATCCCCTTCAGGCCACTCGCGATCCCGAACTGCGTGTCGACGCGATTCGGCAGCTCGAGCGCGCGCTGCGCGTGCCCGTACGCCTGCTCGAGCACGACCTCTTTCCCGCGGTCGACGCGGACGACGCCGGAGAACCGAGAGTCCGCCGCTGTGACGTCGGCCTGTTGCCTGAGACTCGCCATCCAGCCGAGGCTACAGAGGCGACCGCTGCGGGAACCCCGTGCCGCTCCTTCCGACTTGCCGCAGCGTTCGTTGTTCGGCAGGCTTGCGTCGATGGTCGACGAGGCGACGCTCGAGCCCGGCGAGCACGGGCTGGTGCCCACGGGCGAGGGTTGGTACATCCTCAATGCGCGCGACGCGCGCTGGTACTACGCGGAGGGACGCGGCGCCTTCTGCGATCTCGAAGGCGAGCAGGAGTTCTCCCAGCTCGGCATCAACGTCCAGGTTCTCGGGCCGGGCGAGGCGATGGCGATGTACCACTGGGAAGCCGACCAGGAGGACTTCCTGGTCCTGGCGGGCGAGGCGCTCCTCATCGTCGAAGGCGAGGAGCGGCAGCTGCGGGCGTGGGACTTCGTTCACTGTCCGCCGAAGACCAAGCACACGATCGTCGGAGCCGGCAGCGGGCCGTGCGTCGTCGTCGCCGTCGGTGCGCGGATCGACTCGGTCGACAACCCGAACTGGGGCGGCTACACGGTCGACGAGGCCGCCCTTCGCCACGAGGCCGGGGTCGAGGAGGAGACGAACGAGCCCGAGGTCGCGTATGCAGCGGTGCGCGCCAAGCACGGTACGCGTGAGCCGACGCGCTACCGCGACGGCTGGCTCTCCTAGCCGAGGCGCCGACGGACGGGCTTTCGTCGTCGGACAAACGTCACGACCTTGTCGGCCGGCGAACTTCCGGATGTGCCCGGGGCGAACTACGGAACGGCGCCGCCCTCGATCACCTGCTCGCCGATCCGCCACGGCGTGACCGCCACGACGAGCCCGCTCGTGGCCGTGAGC
>JBGSXQ010000070.1:0-10732 GCA_041751315.1 Gaiellaceae bacterium
GCCGCGTCGTCGCCGACACCGACGAGTGGAGCGAGACGGGAGCCGAACCACGCTCGCTCGGCCTCGTCGGCGAAGAGCCCGGCGAGCATGGCGTCGAGCTTGGCGCCGGTCTCGCGCTGATCGTCCGACTCCAGGATCCCCGCCTCGGCCTTCACGATCTCTCCAAGAGCCCAGAACGTGATCCCGTCGCCGTACGGCAGGCACCGACCGTGGCGCCAGGTCACGATATCCGGCCGTTCGTCGAGCGCCGTGCGAAGCTCGGTCACCAGCCGGCTCTTGCCGATCCCCGGCTCGCCGACGACCGTGACGAGCTGGACGGACGACTCACGCTCGGCGCGGAGGAAGGTCTCGAGCAGGAGCGTGCGCTCGTGCTCGCGTCCGACGAACGGGCTGTGTGTCGCGGCTTCGGGTTGGCCCACTCGGCTGCGCGCCCCGACCACGCGCCAGACCGGGATCGGCTCGGCCTTCCCTTTCGCCTCGATCGGAGCGAGGGACTCGAACGTGACGGCCGTCTCGGCCGAGCGCATCGTGGTCTCGTCGACGAGCACGGACCCGACGGGAGCTGCGGACTGCATGCGCGCGGCCGTGTTCACGACGTCGCCCGTAACGATGCCCTCCCCGCGCTCGGGTCGAGCACCGAGCGCCACAACCGCTTCGCCGGTCGTCACGGCCCCACGAACCGCGAGCTCGAGGCCCTCGTTGCTCAGCTCCTGGATCGTCTCCAGGATCCGAAGCCCGGCGCGAACCGCCCGCTCGGCATCGTCCTCGTGAGCCACGGGTGCGCCGAACACGGCCATTACCGCATCGCCGATGAACTTCTCCACCGTGCCGCCGAACCGCTCGATGTCGGCTTTCACACGCTCGTGATAAGGCCGCAGTGTCGCGCGGACGTCCTCGGGGTCAGCGCGATCGGAGCGGTTCGTGAAGCCGACGAGGTCGACGAACAGGACGGAGACGACCTTGCGCTCCTCGCCGGCCGGAGCCTCGGCGACGAGCGCCTGACCGCACGCCAGACAGAATCGAGCTCGCTCGGGATTCTCCTCGCCGCAATGTGGGCAGGTCAGCATCGGCCAAATCCTCGCAGGCCCTAGGCGGCCGGCGGGAGCGGCTCGTCCTCGTCTTCGGCGAGTCTCCGCTGGAGGACGCTCCGCGAGAGGACTCCCACGAGCCGATGGTCGTCATCGACGACGGGAACGCGCTCGGCATCCTCGGTCTCGAGAAAGCGAAATGCCTCCTCGAGCGGCACATCCGGCCCGATCGTAAAATGCGGCGTCTCTGCGATCGAGCGGAGCTCTGTCGCCGTCGGGTCGAGGCCGAGCGCGATGACCTCGCGCACGAGCGTCTTGCGCGTCACCACGCCGACGAGTCGTTCGTCGTCCGTGACGTACACGGCGCGTACCTCGGGACGCTGGAGCAGCTCTCCGGCAGCCTGCGCAGACGAGCTCGCCGGCAGCTGGCCAGGATGCGAGACCATCGCGTCGCGAACGGTGTTCACGGAAAGATGCCCCGGGCCTGAAGCGCGTCCGACACGGCGCGGATCCCCGCGACGAGGGCCCCGGTGCGCAACGGCACGCTGCGCTCGTCGGCGAGGTCCCAGACGCGGTCGAACGCGTCCGACAGCTTCTCGGCGAGCTTCGCGCGGATCTCGTCACGCGTCCAGAAGAGCCGGCCGAGGTCCTGCACCCACTCGAAGTACGACACGGTGACGCCGCCGGCGTTGGTGAGGATGTCGGGCAGCACCAGGATCCCCCGCTCCCAGAGGATCGCGTCGGCCTCCAGCGAGGTCGGCCCGTTCGCGCCCTCCGCGATCATGCGCGTGCGCAGTCGTGGTGCGTTGTCGGCGGTGACCTGATCCTCGCGGGCCGCGAGGACGAGGATGTCGCAGTCGAGCTCGAGCAGCTCCTCGTTCGTGAGGCGGCTCCCGGCATCGCATCCTTCCAGCGAACCGTGCTCTCCCACGTGGGCATGCAACGCGGCGATGTCGAGGCCCGCAGCGGAGTGAAGACCTCCCGACACGTCGGACACCGCAATGACCTTCGCACCCAGCGAGTCGAGCTCGGACGCCGCGATCCCGCCGACGTTCCCGAAACCCTGGACGACGCAGCGCTGCTCGGCGAGCGCCCACCCGAGGCGCTCGCACGCGCGCGCGACCACCATGACGACGCCTGCGCCGGTCGCCTCGTGGCGAAACACGGAGCCGCCGATCGAGATCGGCTTGCCGGTCACGATCTCGGGAACGGCGTACCCGCTCTGCATCGAGTACGTGTCCATCATCCACGCCATCGTCTGCTCGTTCGTCGCCATGTCGGGGGCCGGGATGTCCTCTTTCGGGCCGATGATCGGCAGGAGCTCGGAGGTGAAGCGGCGCGTCAGACGCTCGAGCTCGCCGCGCGACATGCTGTGCGGGTCGCAGCGGACCCCGCCTTTCGCTCCGCCGTACGGCAGGCGCAGGAGCGAGCACTTCCACGTCATCCACATCGCCAGCGCCGCACACTCGCCGAGCGTCACTTCCGGGTCGTAGCGAATTCCGCCCTTCGTCGGCCCTGTGATGCTGGAGTGCTGGACGCGGTAGCCGGGAAACACGACGCGCCGCCCGGTGTCCATGCGGACCGGAATCGAGACGATCGTCGAGCGCTCGGGGTAGCGAAGCCGCTCCGCGATGTCGTCGGGGATCTCCGCGACGGGGACCGCCTGGTCGAACTGCGCGACGGCCATGCGGTACAGCGGCGTATCCCACTCCAGCTGGGCATGGGCAAGCTCCTCGGGCAGGCTCGCCACGGCGCGCGGAGTGTAGCGACGGGTTGTGCCGGGGGCGGGACTCGAACCCGCACGCCCCCTGAGGGACACCCGCTTTTAAGGCGGGCGCGTCTCACCTGTTCCGCCACCCCGGCGGTCGGAGTGTACGGCCGACGTCGCGAGCGCCACGGTAGGCGTGGGGTCAGACCCGTGGGGTCTGACCCCCGGGGCACCGCACCCGTTCCACCCTGGCGGTCGGAGTGTAGGCGGGCTACTGGCCGGGCTGGAGCTGACTCGGATCGAAGCGCTCGGGCCCGCGGAACTGCAACGAGCGGAAGAACGACGACACCGCGCCGTCGTCGAACTCAGTGCACGTCGCGAGGAACCCGTTGTCGTTGTCGCCGTCGACGACCCATGCGCCGAGCGCGAACTCGTCGCCGAGCCGGTCGAGCGGGGCCATGATGGTGCCCGTCTTGTGCGACTCGTAGAAGCCGCGGAGCTCGTCGACGGTCTCCTCGGGGACGTCCTCGCCGTACAGGATGTAGATGCCCCCGTGCTCGAGGTTGTGGACGACGCGGGCGATCTCCACCTCGTCGTCGTAGATGCCGAAGATCGCCGGGACTCCGAAGTGCGGGCCGGTCGTGGGCGGATCCGTGTTCCATTTGTCAGACGACCCACCCGGATCGCGAACCGAGTGCGCGCCTTCGAGCGCCGGCTTCACGTCGAGGGTGCAGCCGGCCGCCTCGAGCTTCGAGCGCAGCGACTCCTCGTCGGTGCTGCCGCCGCCGATGACTCCGAGGAGGGCGGCCACCACGACGAATCCCAGCGCGACTCCCGCGATCGCAGCGCCGATCACCAGCGCCCGACGTCTCGAGTTGGGCTCGATCGACGATCCTGCGCGCTGCTTCGGCGCCTTGACGCGGGGCTTGTCGGCCATGTCCGCGGGCGAGGGTACCAGCGGGTCCGGTTCAGTCCGGATTGTGCAGGGAGCGTAAGAGGCGCCGTCCGGAGACGGGACTACCGTGAGTCGGCTCAATGGTCATCGTCGCCTTGCTCATCGGCCTCGCGGTTGGCGCACTCGCTGCACTGATCGCCGTCCGCCCCGCGCTCGCCGAGCGCCGGCGCCGCACGCAAGAGGTGATCGTTCTCGAACGCGACCTCGCCGCAGCGGAGGCCAGGCTCGAGTCTGCGGAGGGGTCGTCCGACGAGAGGCTGCGAGCCGCGGTGAAGTCGGCCTCCCTCGAGGCGTATGCCCAGACGAACTCCGCGCTCGTCGAGCTCGCCGCGACGAAGCTCGAGGGCACCGTCAAGCCGCTGGAGGAGTCGCTCCGTGCGGTCGGCGAGCGTGTCCAGGAGCTCGATCGCGCCCGTGCGAAGAGCTACGGCGAGCTGAGCCGTCACCTCACCTCCCTCGGCGAGCAGACCGCGTCCCTGCGCGACGCCCTCCGAACGCCTCACTCACGCGGACGCTGGGGCGAGATCCAGCTCAAGCGCGTCGTGGAGATCGCCGGGATGCTTCCGCACTGCGACTTCTCCGAGCAGGTCTCCACGGCGACGGAGGACGGCCGCCTCCGTCCGGATCTCGTCGTCCGACTCCCGGGAGGCAAGCAGGTCGTCGTGGATGCGAAGGTGCCCCTTGCCGCATACCTCGAGGCCCACGAGACGAGCGACGACGAGATTCGCCGGCAGCGGCTCGCCGATCACGCCCGGCACGTCCGTGACCATCTCCAGAAGCTTGCGGCGAAGTCCTACTGGCAGCAGTTCGCCGACAGTCCCGAGTGGGTCGTCATGTTCCTGCCGGACGAAGGGTTCTTCCGCGCTGCGTGGGAGCAGGATCCGAGCCTCGTGGAGGCGGGCGTCCGTGCACGTGTTCACATCGCCTCGCCCACGACTCTCATCGTCCTCTTGCAGGCCATCGCGCACGGCTGGCAGCAGGAGAAGGTTGCCGAGGACGCACGCGTGGTCCATGCACTCGGGCGCGAGCTGTACGAGCGGATGACGGTGGCAGTGGGGACGCACCTCACCAAGCTGGGATCGACCCTCGACAAGGCGGTCGGCGCCTACAACGAGACTGTCGGATCCCTCGAGCGCCGCGTGCTCCCGACGGCGCGCAAGCTCGGGCAGACGACCTTGTCGGACAAGGAGCTGCCCGACCTCGAGCCGCGCTCGTCGCGCGCGGTGCCGATCCAGGCGCCCGAACTCGCTCCGGACGAGAGGCTCATGATCTCGATCCTTGCCGGCGACGCCGACGCTGCGTGATCGCGGGAACACCGCGAGCGCGTCGAGCGTTTCCCGGGTGACGGCCCCGGCAGCGGGGCTACTCTTGCGAGGGAGCATGTGTGAGCGACGTTCGTGACGTGATCATCATCGGCGGCGGTCCTGCCGGCTACACCGCCGCCCTGTATACGGCTCGTGCCAACCTGAGCCCGCTCGTCATCGAGGGCTTCAACTGGGGCGGGCAGCTGATGATCACGAGCGACGTCGAGAACTACCCCGGCTATGCGGACGGGATCATGGGGCCGTCGATGATGGCGGACTTCCGCCGGCAAGCCGAGCGCTTCGGCGCGGAGTTCGTCACGGACGACGTGACGCGCGTCGACTTCTCCGAGCGGCCGTTCCGCGTGTACGTCGGCGATACCGAGCACCGCGCCGACTCGGTAATCGTCGCAACCGGCGCGAGCGCGCGTCAGCTCGGACTTCCGTCCGAGCAGACACTCCAGGGGCGTGGCGTGTCCTACTGCGCCACCTGTGACGGCGCCTTCTTCCGAGACAAGGTCGTCGCCGTCGTCGGCGGTGGAGACTCGGCAATGGAGGAGGCGACGTTCCTCACGCGCTTCGCGAGCAAGGTCGTGATCATCCACCGCCGCGAGGAGTTCCGCGCCTCACCGATCATGGTCGACCGCGCGCGTGAGAACGACAAGATCGAGTTCGTGCTGAACGCGGTCGTCGAGGAGGTGCTCGGCGAAGGCGGCGGGCACGTGACCGGGCTTCGCCTGCGCGACACGGCGACCGGAGAGACGACCGAGATCGCGGTCGACGGGCTGTTCGTCGCGGTCGGCCACGACCCGACGACGGCGCTCTTCCTCGACTGGCTCGACCACGACGACGAGGGATACCTCGTCACCGAGCCGCGTTCGACGCGCACGAACATCCCCGGCGTCTTCGCCGCAGGTGACGTCCAGGACCACACGTATCGGCAGGCGGTCACGGCTGCCGGGTCCGGGACGATGGCCGCCCTCGACGCGCAGCGCTGGCTCGAAGAGCAGGCGCACGCGCCCGAGATCGTCTCCGCGAACGCGTAAGGCACAACTATTCCGAGCGCAGCGCCGATTACCCTCGCGCGGCGTGAGCGTGCGCCGGATCGATCTCGTCGACCCGAGCCGGGCCGAGGTGGAAGCCGTTCTCCCGCGCGGGGGCGACCCCGACGTCCTCGAAGAGCTCGTCCTGCCGGCTTGCGATCTTCCGCTGGCGCCGCTGGATCTAGCGCCGGTCCGGGAGTACGGTGACGGGGTGGCCCGCTGCGTCACCGCGATCTGCCTTGCAGGCATCGTGCTCGTGTCCGCCGCGTCGGCGGCTCCGTCGGCGACGACCACGGTGTTCCGCGACACCACGGGCGAGGAGCCGAGCGGCCCCGATATCACCACGGTGACGGTCACGAGCGACGGCGACCGGCTCGCATTCGGCATCGCGATCCCGACGAGCCCCGTCGTCACGCCCGACATGCGCATCCGGATCTGGCTCGACGCAGACGACTCGCTCGAGACGGGATTGACCTTCGAGACCGGCCCGACGGGCCTCGACCACTTTCTGATCGTCGACCCGACGCGGTTCAGGCCGGATCAGGCCGTGCTGTACGGCCCCTGCGCCGGCAACACCTGCGTTCCGTCGAGGTTCGTGCAGTTCGCGTATGCGAGCGGGGCGACCTTCACCCTCGACGCGTCCGCTCTCGGCCTGAACCGGGTCGACCGCCTCCGGTTCTCTGCCACGGTCACCGTCGGGATCGGCTTCGGCCCCGACGGCTACGACTTCACGAATGCCCGCATCGACAGCGCCCCGGACGCACGCGGGGAGGGGGTCCAGCCCATGTGGAGGTTCGCGTCACAACCGCTGCTCGTGCGGGACGTTCGGGCGGTGCCCGCGCGGCCTCGGGCGGAGCAGGCGTTCGCCGTGACGATGCGTGTCGAGCACTTCGACACGGGGGCCTTGCTGACGCGAGGGGACGTCACGTGCACGCTCCGCGTCGGGAGCGAGCTCGTGCCTGCCCGGAGAAGCCGCTTCGTCGGTCGGAGCGCGACGTGCCTGTTCGGCGTCCCGCCGGACGCGAAGGGCCGTCCGTACCGTGCGACCATCGCCGTCGCCGCGCAGGGAGCGGTGGTCACGCGCTCGCTCTCCGGACGTATCGGATAGCGAGGCGGCTCGACGGGCACAGATCCTCTATAACGCACGCCTCGCAGGCGGGTCGCCGTGCGTCGCAGACGCGGCGGCCGTGCCAGATGAGGAGGTGCGGGAAGCGCGCCCAGTCGGCGCGTGGGACGACGCGTTGGAGATCGCGCTCGATCTTCACAGGATCGTCGCGACGCGTGAGGCCGAGGCGCTGTGAGAGACGCCGCACGTGCGTGTCGACAACCACTCCCTGCGCCTGCCCGAGCTCCGCGGCAACGACGTTCGCGGTCTTGCGCGCCACACCGGGAAGCCGGACGAGCTCCTCGAGCCGCCGCGGGACCTGGCCGTCGTACTCCTCGATGAGCATCTGCATCGTTCCGCGGATCGCCTTCGCCTTCTGCCGGAAGAAACCGGTCGCGTAGATGTCGCGCTCGAGCTCCTCGACCGGCACGGCCAGATAGTCCTCGGGTCCGCGGTACTTCGCGAAGAGCCCTGGCGTCACTTTGTTCACGTTCACGTCGGTCGTCTGCGCGGAGAGCATCACGGAGACGAGGAGCTCGAGATCGCTGCGAAAGCGAAGTGCGATCTCGGCGTCCGCGTGCTCCGCTGCGAGGCGCTCGATGATCGGGCCAATGCGATCGCGCCGGCGGCCGAGGCCGCGCCGCCGAGCTTCGTGGACGTAGCTACGCGCCACGCAGCGCTAAGGGAAGCCGAGGCCCGGCGCAGACGAGGTCGAGCGCAGGACAATCCGAGCACACGAACTCGCTCGGCGTCGGTCGGAAGTCACCGGCGCGAATGCGCGCGATCGCCGCTGACAGCTCGGCCTCGAGCGCCGGAGTGTCGTCCCGCGTGAATACCTTCGACACGACGTCGTCGGGTCGTTCGAGGAACTGGTACGCGATCTCGACCTCTCCGGATCCTGCGCGCAAGCACACGAGTGCGTAGACGAGCCGCTGCAGCGTGTACTCGGCCTCGACGATCTCGGCGGGCTCGCGACCGTCGAGCGCGTTCGACTTGTAGTCGACGACGAGCGCGCGCTCGCCGTCCTGCCAGTGGACGTCGAGCCGGCCGCGGATGAGGACGCCGTCGTGCTCGAACGTGAACGGGCGCTCGGGCGTCGCGCCAGGAAGCGATGCAAGGCGAGCGGCGACGGGTGAGGCGCAGTACGCGTCGACGAGCCCCCGGATCCGCTCGACCTCGTCATCCGAGACGGCCGGATACCACGTGCGAACGGTCGCCGCGAGCTCCTCCCGAGGGGGCGTCGCCGGCACGTCCAGCGGGATGAGCTCGAGGAGGCGATGGACGGCATCTCCGATCTCGGTCGCCGCGAGGCCTGCGGCAACCGCGTCTCCCGCAGCCCGCTCACGCTGGGGGAGACCAAGGACGCGCTCTGCGAAGAAGCGATACGGGCAGCGCTCGAAGAGCGCAAGCGCGGAGTAGGAGAGCCGGCGCACGTCGTGCAGCGGTGGAACCGGGATCTCTGCGAGGCTCGGGAGCTCGATTCCGAGCCTCTGGCGCCCGACCGGGATCTCGTCGAAGAGGAGCAGCTGGCGCTCGTCCTCGTCGGAGTCCTCCGTGACATCCGGCACCGCGGTGCCGACAGGCGCGTCAGCGGCCCGGTACCGCGCGACCGTGAGTACGAAGCGCGCGTCGCCGCGATCGACCTCTACCGGCGTGTCACTCGCAGTCGCGACGAGCTCATGCGCGCCGAGGCGCTCGAGCACCCAGCCAATAGGGGTCTCCCGGTCGGCCTTGCGAGCTGTATCGATCGCGCCCGAGACGATGAGGCGATCGACGGCCCGGGTCATCGCGACGTAGTACAGGCGTTGCCGCTCCTCCCTCTCCTGAGCGGCTGCGGCGTCTTTCACGTCGTCCCAGGCGAACACGCCTTCGCGCTTACCTCGGGTCGGATGCACCATCCGGAAGCCGAAGCGACCATCCGAGAGCGCCACGATCTCGTCTGGGCCCCGCGGCCCGCCGATGTCGCGACCAGCGTCGGCGACGATGACGACCTTGTACTCGAGCCCTTTGGCCGCGTGGATCGTGAGAAGACGGACGGCGCTGCCTCCCTCCTCCTCGGCGACAGCCTCGAGCTCCTTCGCGCCGAGCGCGTCCTGCTCGCGAACGAACCGAACGAAGCCGGCGATGTCCGCGCCGCGCACCGCCTCGTAGTCACGCGCGAGCCGGCCGAGCTTGCGGAGGTTCGCGAAGCGCCTCGTACCGTCCCAGCGTGCGAGCACTGCGAGGTCGTAGTCGTGCTCGGCGATCACTCGCTCGCAGAGCTCCTCCAGGCCGACGCGAGCAGACGCGCGAACGAGCCGCTCGTAGCGCTGGAGGAAGGCACGCAGCAGGCGCTCGTCGCTGGGCTCGAGCCCGTCGGGCAAAGAGCGCTCGAGCGCGGTGAACAGCGGACGGCGGATCGCGTTGCGGCGGAGGAGGACGAGCGTGTCGTTCGACACGCCGACGAACGGCGAGGCGAGCACCGTCGCGATCGCGACGTCGTCGTAGCGGTTGTGCAGGAGGTGGAGATACGCGAGGAGGTCGACCACCTGCTGCTGGCCGAAGTAGCCGCGTCCTGTCGCCCGGTACGTGGGAAGACCCTCGCGCCGGAGCGCTTCCTCGTACTGCTCGGCGTCCGTGCCGGCTGCGAAAAGGACGACGATCTCACCGGGATCCGCCTCGCCCGAGTCGACGAGCTCGCGCACACGCAGGGCAATCCGGCGCGCTTCGCCCTGGCGCCAGTGCTCCGGCGCGTCCGCAAAGCTCGCCTTGTCGGTGACGAGGAGCTCCACCGGGTGGCCGAAGACGGGGTCTGGGAACTCCGCAGATGCGGCAAGCGGCTGATACGCGTCCCCGAACGCATCCGCGAACAGGTGATTCACGGCCGCGAGCACCTGAGGGCGCGAACGGTAGTTGCGTGTCAGCGCGCGAAGATTGTCCGCCTGCGAGCGACGCTCGCGGAACACGTCGAGGTCGGCATGACGGAAGCCGTAGATCGACTGGAACTCATCCCCCACCGTGAACACCTCGGTGAGGTCCGTGTGTGCGACCAGATCGACCAGCTCGCACTGGAGGCGATTCGTGTCCTGGAACTCGTCGACCATCACGATGCGGAAGCGGAGCTGCGTCGCTTCTCGTACCGCTGCGTCGTCGCGCAGCAGGTCGCGTGCCGCGAGCTGGAGATCCTCGAAGTCGACGACCGACTCGCGCCTCTTCGTGGCCGCGTACTCGGCGCCGAAGCGTTCGAGTAGCTCCTGTAGGAGGTCGCGGTCGTGCGCGGCGAGCTCCTCGAGCGCGGCGCGCTCCGCAGCCTTGCGAGCACGCTCGAACGCGCCGGCACGCGTACCTCGACTGGCGAATGGTGCAAGGTCGACGAGACGCTCTGGGGCTGCGCCCTCCGCTATGAGCCGAACCGCCTCGCCGGCGTTGCGGCGCTGCGTATCGGTCGCCGACGTGTCCGACGCCAGCGACTCCGCCTCCGAGCGCAGCACGTCGACCGCGACCTCGACGCTTTGGCGCTCGCCGAGCTCGAGCACGAGCTCCCGCCCAGCCGAGCGCAGGGTCTCGTAGACACCCGTCAGCATGCGGCGGAGGCCGTCGGCACGGTACGTCG
>JBGSXQ010000071.1:0-8302 GCA_041751315.1 Gaiellaceae bacterium
AGAGCTGGGAGCCGCAGGCGCGCTCGTACCGTGGGCTCGCGCAGGCGGTGCGCGGGTCGGGCGCGCACGCAGTCGTCCTCAGCGGACTGCTCGACACGAACGGCCCCCAGGTCGTGCGTGAGCTTCGGGCGCAGTTGGGCCGGGACGTCGACCTGCTCGGAAGCGATGGATTCACGCCGGTCAGCCTCCTCCTCGAGCGGGCGGGCGACGCCGGCCGCGGCATGTACGTGAGCCTGAACGGGCTTACGATCGAGCGTCTCGGCCCGGCCGGAAAGCGCTTCGTGCGTGCATTCGCCGCAACGCAGCCGGGCGCCGATATCCAGCCGTCGGCTGTCTATGCAGCCCAGTCGGCCGAAGTGCTTCTCGGCGCGATCGCGCGCTCCGATGGCACGCGCGCTTCGGTCGTCGAGGAGCTCTTCCGTACGCAGGTCGAGGGTGGTCTGCTCGGGAGCTTCACTTTCGACGAGAACGGTGACATCTCGGAGAGCCCGATCACGATCCTGCGCGCCGAGCGTAGGGGAGGCTCCAACACGATCCAGAGCTTCGAGGGTGCGCGAATCGTCCGCATCGAGCACCCGAGCGCGAGCCTCGTGCGCTGATTTGCTCGAGGCGGCCGAGCAGCGCCTGGGATCGTGGGGGGCCGCGGACCCCGTCTAGACTCGGCGCGCCATGGCTGCACCCAAGCGCTTCCCGGAGCGAGACGAGATCGCGGCCGTGAGAGCTGCGACCGAGGCACTCGAAGCCGGTGGAGAGCTCGAGGACGCGCAGCGGCTCGCCGGCCGCGTGATGGCTCGGCGCGAGATGGGGAAGCTCGTGTTCTGCGACCTCGTGGATCGCTCGGGGCGCATCCAGCTCATGTGCGACACGGGGCGGATCGGGGAGGTCGACGTTCACCTTGGCGACGTCGTGGGTGTGACAGGCAGGCCCGCGAAGTCGCGGCGAGGTGAGCCGTCGCTGGCGGTCGACTCGCTCGAGGTGCTCGCGCGGAACGCGAGCCCGCTCCCGGACACCTTTCATGGGCTGACCGACCAGGAGACGCGCTACCGCAAGCGGTACCTCGACCTGCTCATGAACGAGGACTCGCGTGAGCTCTTCGTCTTTCGCGCGAAGGTCGCCTCCGCGATTCGCCGCTACCTCGACGCCGAGGGATTCGTCGAGGTCGAGACGCCTGTCCTCCAGCCCCGCTACGGAGGTGCCTTCGCACATCCGTTCGTGACGCACTCGAACGAGCTGGAGACCGACCTGTACCTCCGGATCGCCACCGAGCTCTACTTGAAGCGGCTCATCGTCGGTGGGCTCGAGCGCGTCTACGAGATCGGCAAGGACTTCCGCAACGAGAGCGTCTCGTACAAGCACCAGCCCGAGTTCACGATGCTTGAGTGGTACGAGGCGTACGCGGACTTTCGCGACACGATGGATCGGATCGAGGCAATGCTCGAGCAGGTTGCAATCGAGACGCTCGGAACGACGGTCGTGCAGTTTCGCAGTCACGAGATCGACGTCGCGCGCCCGTGGAGACGCGTCGGCTTCGTCGAGTCGCTCGAGGCGCAGGAGCTGTGGACGCGAGACGAGGACGATCTCCGCGCGTGGCTCACCGAGCGTGGCGTCGACACGCAGGCGGACAAGGACTGGTCGCAGCTCGTCGATCATGCGTTCGGTCACTTCGTCGAGCCGAGCCTCATCGAGCCGACGATCGTGTTCGGCCATCCCGTCGAGCTCTCGCCGTTCGCACGCGTGACCGACGAGGACGAGACGATCACCGAGCGGTTCGAGTATTTCGCCGCTGGCATGGAGCTGGGAAACGCATACACGGAGATCAACGACGCGGCCGAGCAGCAGCGCCGCTTCGACGAGCAGTCGGCGCACGTCGAGGGTGTGCGGGGGGATCCCGACTACGTGGAGGCCCTCTCGTACGGCATGCCGCCCACAGGCGGCCTGGGCCTCGGCATCGACCGCCTCGTGATGCTGCTCTCGGGCCGCGAGACCATCCGTGACGTGATCCTCTTTCCGGCGCTGCGTTCGACCGACTGAGCTTCTACGGGCGCCGCCCTGACGAGTCCGGGATCGCGACGAGCGCCCGCCCTTCAATGACCCCGTACCCCGATCGGGGGGTCAGCGGTGTCCTGGGCGGGGACGATTGTAGGAAGGCGGTGATCGGAGGTCGGGATACGGGACCACCGCCAGAACGCACGCCGCTGACCGCCGACTCGGCGTACGCGAGCGCGATTCTCGACGCCGCGCTCGACGCTGTGATCACCATCGATCACCTCGGGCGCGTCGTCGAGTTCAACAGCGCAGCCGAGCACACGTTCGGGTATTCGAAGCATGAGGTTCTCGGCCACGAGCTCGCGGCACTTATCGTTCCTCCTGCGCACCGCGAGGCGCACCGGCGCGCGCTCGAGCGCTGGACGGAGCTCGGGCCCACTCCCGGCGCCGGCGCCCTCCTCGGTCGTAGGCTCGAGGTGCAGGCGATGCGCGCCGACGGGACCGAGTTCCCCGCCGAGCTCGCGATCAGCCGTGTCGGCGTCCCCGGGCCGCCGCTGTTCACAGCCTGCATCCGTGACATCAGCGAGAGGACCCACACGGAAGAGCGACTACGTAGTGCCGAGTTTCGCTATCGCACGCTCGTCGAGCAGCTTCCGTTCATCTCGTACGTCGACCATCAAGCCGATCCGAGCGCGAAGGCCCTGTACGTCAGCCCCCAGATCGAGACGGTGCTCGGCTACACGCCCGAGGAGTGGCTCACGCAGCCCGATCTCTTCATGCTCTCGATCCACGAACACGATCGTGACCGTGTCCGCGCACAGAGAGCCGAGGCCTATGCGCGCTTCGCGATGCTGCGACACGAGTACCGGATGCACGCTCGGGACGGCCGGCTCATCTGGGTGGAAGACGTGTCCGTGCACGTGAAGCCGCCGGAGGGCGGAGTGCCGTTCCGGCAAGGCTTTGTCCTCGACATCACCGAGCGAAAGCGGGCCGACGATGCCAGTCGGCTGGCCGAGACCCGCTACCGCACGCTCGTCGAGCACCTACCCCTCGCCGTCTACATCGACCGGGTCGACGCATCCAGCTCCAACGTCTACACGAGCCCTCAGATCGAGCCGATGCTCGGCTACTCGGTCGAGGAGTGGGCGGGCGATCCGTCGCTCTTCGTGTCTCTCCTGCATCCCGACGATCGAGAGAGAGTGCTGGCCGCGCACGAGAGGACGCGTGTGACCGGCGAGCCGCTCCGAACCGAGTACCGCCTGTACGCGCGGGACGGGCGCGCCGTGTGGGTGCACGACGAGGCGCGCATCATCGACGACCCGGATAGCGGAGAGCCCGTACTTCAGGGATACCTCCTGGACGTCACGGCGCGCCGGGAGGCCGAGGAGCAGCTTCGCCACCAGGCCTTTCACGACTCGCTGACGGGGCTCGCGAACCGGGCGCTCTTCACGGATCGCGTCCAGCACGCGCTCGTGGTGCGCTCGGGCGAAGCAGCCGTTCTCTTCCTCGACCTCGACGACTTCAAGGCGGTCAACGACGGCCTCGGCCACGTGGCGGGAGACACACTCCTCCGGGCCGTGGGCGTGCGTCTGCGTGCGTCCCTGTCCCCGACGCACACGGTCGCGCGGATGGGAGGCGACGAGTTCGCGATCCTCGTGGAGCGGGCAGACGGAGCGGCCGCCGCGCTCGACGCAGCGGAGCGGATCACCGCCGCGTTGCAGACGCCGTTCGACGTCGACGGACGCGAGGTGTTCGTCACGGCGAGCGTCGGCATCGCAGTCGGTGGGGACGCAGAGGAGCTACTGCGGTGCTCCGACGTTGCCATGTACGGCGCGAAGGCCAGCGGGAAGGCGCAGTACGTCGTGTATGCGCCGCGAATGGACGAGCACCTGGTCGGTAGGCTCGAGCTGGTCGCCGACCTCCGCCGCGCCGACATTGCCACCGACTTCGTCCTTCACTATCAGCCGGTCGTCGAGCTGCTGTCCGGCGCGATTCTCGGCGTGGAGGCGCTGATCCGCTGGCAGCATCCGACCCGCGGCCTCCTGCAACCGTCCGAGTTCGTGCATCTCGCCGAGGAGACCGGGCGCATCGTCGAGATCGGGCGGTGGGTGCTGGCCGAGGCGTGTCGCCAGACCGCGGAGTGGCACGAGCGGCTCGCAGGCGGAGACGACCTGGCGATCAGCGTCAACGTCTCGACTCGGCAGGTACGTCGGCCAGGGCTGATCGAGGACGTCGAAGCCGCGCTCGCAGGCTCAGGGCTCGCGCCGGAGCACCTCATTTTGGAGATCACCGAGAGCGTGCTCGCCCGCCGCCGCGAGGAGCTGACGGACATCCTCGAGGAGGTTACGAGTAGCGGTGTCCGCCTCGCGCTCGACGACTTCGGAACTGGGTACTCGTCGCTCTCGCTGCTGCAGGACCTTCCCGTGCACATGCTCAAGGTCGACCGCTCGTTCGTCCAGGGCATCGGGGCCACAGGGAGTCGCGCGCCGTTCGTGCGAGCAATCGCCGAGTTGGCCGGGGCGCTCGGGCTCACGGTCGTAGCGGAGGGCATCGAGGAGGTCGGCCAGATCGCCGTGCTCAGGCGGCTTGGCTGTCGAATCGGCCAGGGTTTCTACTTCTCCGAGCCACTGGCGCCGGCCGCGTTCGAGTCGTTCGTGCGAGACAGCCGCGGGCTCTCCGCGGCCTGAGCATCAGGCGCCGGGCACGCGCTTCCAGATGAGCTCGGAGTCACGCAGGGTTCCTTCGTGGTCGGCGGTGACGGCGACGTCCTCGTCCGGATGGGCCGAGCGGTGCTCGCGGAACCACTCAACTGCACGGGCAATGCCCTGATCCAGCGTGACGTTCGGGCTGTATCCGAGAAGCCCGCGGGCCTTCGACAGGTCCGCGACGTAGTGCGTCACCTCGCCGAGCAGGGAGGGGGCGAGGGTCATCTCCGGCGTCACGCCGAGTTCACCGGCGATCAGCTCGGCGCACCGTACGAGCGTGTTCCCCTGCCCGTAGGCGAGGTTTATCGTCTGGTTCACGACGCGTCCGTCCGCAAGCGCCTCGATTCCGCTGACGATCCCGTCGATGCAGTCGTCCACGTAGGTGAAGTCGAGTGTCTTGTCGTTCCCGCCGTAGATCGTGATCGGCTCGCCGCGCAGCATCGAGTGGATGAAGAGCGGAATGACCCGAACCATGCGCTGGAGGTCGTTGTCGTAGCGCCCGTACACATTCGAGAACCGGAAGACGAGATACGGGAGCCCGTAGCAGCGCGCGTACGAGTAGACGAACGCCTCACCCGCGATCTTCGATGCGGAGTACGTGCTCTCCGCGTACGCGAAGTCGGCCACCTGCTCGCCGTACTCCTCGAACCGGTGCACGTCGCCGTACACCTCGCGGCTCGAGGAGAACACGATCGGGACGTGGCGGAGGCGCGCGTACTCGAGGACATTGAACGTCATGACCGCGTTTTCAAGAGCCCGGTGTGGCTGTCGCACGAGCTGGTGCACCTTCGCATGGGCGGCAAGATGGACGACGAGGTCGACCTCGGGGTACTCGACCCCGTTGATGCCGCCTCGAAAGGCGGCGTAGTGGCCGGCGAGGTCCTGGAGGAGATAGGGGAACTCGTCCGTCCACGTGTTCTGGCGCTTGTCGACCCCGAACACGTCGTGCCCGTCGCTTCGAAGCCTGAGCGCGAGGTTCGTCCCGATCTGGCCCGACGACCCCGTGACGAGGATCTTCATCGGCCGCGGCCGATTAAGGCTTGTTTGCTCAACGGCCGAGAAGGGTACCGAGCACGCCGGGCGAACCCCGCGTGTGAGACTCGGCACGAGACCCGTCGGCTACCATGACCCGTCCCTTCGACCCGGGGGAGCGGAAGAGGGCTCCCGGCAAGCGATCTGAAAGGAACGAGGGAGTTGTTCGAGCGATTCACCGAGCGGGCACGGCAGGTCGTGGTTCTCGCCCAGGACGAGGCGAGAGCCCTCAAGCACAACTACATCGGCACCGAGCACATCCTGCTCGGCCTTCTCCGCGAGGAGGAAGGCCTAGCCGCCCGCGTGCTCGAGTCGCTCGACATCACGGTGGAGGAGGTTCGCGCGCAGGTCGCACGCATCGTCGGACAAGGCGACGAGGTCACCACCGGGCAAATTCCCTTTACGCCGCGGGCCAAGAAGGTGCTCGAGCTGGCGCTGCGCGAGGCCCTGTCGCTGGGCCACAACTACATCGGCACGGAGCACATCCTCCTCGGCCTCGTGCGCGAGAACGAGGGTGTTGCCGCTCGCATTCTGCTCGACTTCGACGCGGATGCGGAGAAGATCCGCAACGAGATCATCAGGATGCTCTCCGGCCCCGGGCGCCGGCAGTCCGGAGCGAGCGTCGCCCCCGGCGAGAAGACGAAGAGCTCGAAGCTGCTCGACCAGTTCGGTCGCAACCTCACGAAGCTCGCGGTGGAGGGCAAGCTCGACCCCGTCGTCGGCCGCCAGAACGAGATCGAGCGCGTGATGCAGATCCTCTCGCGCCGCCAGAAGAACAACCCCGTGCTGATCGGCGAGCCCGGCGTCGGCAAGACCGCCGTCGTCGAGGGCCTCGCTTCGCGCATCTCGTCGAGCCAGGTGCCCGAGCTCCTCAAGGGCAAGCAGATCTACACGCTCGATCTCGCGGCGCTCGTCGCCGGGTCGAAGTACCGCGGTGAGTTCGAGGAGCGCCTGAAGAAGGTGATGAAGGAGATCACCCAGCGCGGCGACATCATCCTGTTCATCGACGAGCTGCACAACCTCGTCGGCGCCGGCGCTGCCGAGGGCGCGATCGACGCAGCGTCGATCCTCAAGCCGGCGCTCGCACGCGGTGAGATCCAGACCATCGGCGCGACGACGCTCGACGAGTACCGCAAGTACCTCGAGCGCGATGCCGCGCTCGAGCGCCGGTTCCAGCAGGTGCGCGTCGAGGAGCCGTCGATCGACGAGACGGTTCAGATCCTGCGCGGCCTGCGCGACCGCTACGAGGCCCACCACCGCTGCAAGATCTCCGACGACGCGCTCGCCGCTGCAGCCGCGCTCGCCGACCGCTACATCCAGGACCGCCACCTCCCGGACAAGGCGATCGACCTCATCGACGAGGCAGGCTCTCGTGTCCGCATCGCGACGATGTCCGCGCCGCCGCGCTACCGCGAGCTCGAGGAGGAGATCGACAAGGTCCGCGCCGACAAGGAAGGCGCGATCGAGGATCAGGAGTTCGAGAAGGCCGCCCAGCTTCGTGACAAGGAGCGCAAGCTCTCGCAGAAGAAGAAGGAGCTCGAGGAGGAGTGGCGGAACCAGGCCGACGAGGAGCAGCCGGAGATCGGCGAGGACGAGATCGCCGACATCGTCTCCATGTGGACGGGCATCCCCGTCTTCAAGCTGACGGAGGCCGAGTCGCAGAAGCTCATCCGCATGGAGGACGAGCTGCACAAGCGCGTCATCGGCCAGCACCAGGCGATCGTCGCCGTGTCGAAGGCGATCCGGCGTGCACGGGCCGGCATCAAGGACCCGAAGCGCCCGACCGGTTCGTTCATCTTCCTCGGCCCCTCCGGCGTCGGGAAGACCGAGCTTGCGCGCACGCTCGCCGAGTTTCTCTTCGGCGACGAGGACGCGCTCATCCAGGTCGACATGTCCGAGTACATGGAGAAGCACTCCGTGTCGCGGCTCGTCGGCTCGCCGCCCGGCTACGTCGGCTACGACGAGGGCGGCCAGCTCACCGAGGCCGTGCGCCGCAAGCCGTACTCGGTCGTCCTCCTCGACGAGATCGAGAAGGCGCATCCGGACGTCTTCAACATCCTCCTCCAGATCCTCGAGGACGGGAAGCTCACGGACTCACAGGGGCGGAAGGTCGACTTCCGCAACTCGATCGTGATCATGACCTCGAACCTCGGGGCCGCGCAGATCTCGAAGAACCAGACGCTCGGCTTCTCGGTCGGCGACGAGCAGGGGCTCTCGTACGACGAGATGAAGGAACGTGTGATGTCGGAGCTCAAGAAGGTGTTCCGGCCCGAGCTCCTGAACCGCATCGACGAGTTCATCGTCTTCCACAAGCTCGAGAAGGCCGAGATCCTCGAAGTCGTCGACCTGATGATGAAGCGCGTCCGCGAGGAGATGGGAAAGCACGACGTCGTGATCGAGCTCACCGACGACGCGCGCGAGCTGCTCGTCGAGACCGGCTACGACCCGGCCATGGGCGCGCGGCCGTTGCGCCGCGCGATCCAGCGCATGCTCGAGGATCCGCTCGCCGACTTCATTCTCGGCCGAGAGCTCGCGCCCGGCTCGACGGTCATCGTCGACCGTCGCGAGAATCCCGCCGA
>JBGSXQ010000072.1:0-2115 GCA_041751315.1 Gaiellaceae bacterium
GACCGACGGCGACCGGCTGCGCGCGTTGGGCGCAGCGATGCGCCGCTACGCGATCACGGTGGAGCCGGCCGGGACGCTGGTCGTCGTCACGACCCCGTCCGGGTACGCGAACGCGCTCGCGCAGGCGGTCGACGAAGCAGCACACCCTGCGATCGCGGGCACGATCGCAGGCGACAATACGATCTTCGTCGCGGCCCGCGACGGCGTGGCCGCGAAGTCGCTGCAGGACGAGCTGAGCGGCTACCTCCTGCAAGGGGCAGCGTGAGAACCGTAGTCGTCGCCTACTCTGGTGGGCTCGATACGAGCTGCATCCTCGCGTGGCTCAAGGAAGAGTGGTACGGCTTCGACGAGGTCGTCGCTGTCCTCGTGGACGTCGGCCAGGAGTTCGACCTCGACGAGTCGATCGTGCGGGCGAAAGCCGCCGAGGCCGACGACGTCATCCTCGTCGACCGCAAGGACGCCTTCGCCGACGAGCAGTGCGCGCGAGCAATCCTCACGAACGCGCTCTACGAGGGAAAGTACCCGCTCGTCTCGGCGCTCTCTCGCCCGGTGATCGCGCAGGTGGTGGCCGAGATCGCGTTGGAGATCGGCGCGGAGGCCGTCGTCCACGGGTGCACGGGCAAGGGGAACGACCAACTGCGCTTCGAGCTCGCGTTCAAGGCGCACTACCCGGGCGTGAAAGTGATCGCGCCGCTCCGAGATCGCATCTGGACACGCGACGAGGAGATCGAGTACGCGCTCGCCAAGGGCATTCCGGTCGTGCAGACGGCCGCATCCCCGTTCTCCATCGACGAGAACCTCTTCGGGCGCGCGATCGAGGCAGGTGTCCTCGAGGACCCCTGGGCGGGCCCGCCGGAGGAGCCCTACGCACTGACCACCGACCCGGCGACGGCTCCTGCGCCCATCGAGATCGTGGTCGGCTTCGAGAAGGGCGTCCCCGTGTCGCTCGACGGCGAAGAGCTGTCCCTCGCCGACCTCATCGCACGCGTGAACGGGCTTGCGGGCGCGTACGGGATCGGGCGGATCGACATGATCGAGAACCGCGCCGTCGGCATCAAGAGCCGCGAGGTGTACGAGGCTCCGGGAGCGATGACGCTCATCGCAGCGCACTCTGCCCTCGAGGACGTGGTTCTCACGAAGGACGAGGCGCGGCTCAAGCGCCCGCTCGAGCAACGCTGGACGGAGATCGTGTACGAGGGCCGTTGGTTCAGCCCGGCACGTGAGGCGATCGACGCGTTCGTCGACTCGACCCAGCAGCTCGTCACAGGGGACGTGCGTGTCGAGCTGCGGCCGAACCTCCCGGTCGTGACCGGGCGCCGAGCCGCGCACATGCTGTACGCCGAGAAGCTGTCGTCCTACGGCACCGGCGAGACGTTCCCGCACGACGCCGCCGAGGGCTTCATCCGGATCTCCTCGCTCGAGACGGAATTGCACGCGGCACGGGAACGCGCAAAGATCGACGTGTGACGCGCGCTCCCTCGCCACCCGCGGCTCCCGCCGGGCGGAGCTTCGCTCCGCCGCGGCCGGCGAGGAAGCGCGCGTGACCACCTGGCAAGGGCGGGTCGAGAGCTCTCTCGACCCCGACGTCTGGCGCTTCCTGCGCGTCGACGACGTCGAGCTCCTCGCGTACGACTGCGAGGCGACCGCGGAGCATGCGCGCCGTCTCGCCGCTGCGGGGATCCTCACCGAGGAGGAGCTCGACGACGCGGAGACACGGCTCGCGGAGATCGCGCAGGATCCGTCCGGCTATCTCGACTCCGACGAGGACGTGCACTCGGCGATCGAGCGGCTGCTCGGCGACGTCGGCCGCAAGATCCACGCGGGTCGCTCGCGCAACGACCAGGTCGCGGCTGCGTTTCGGATGTATGTCCTCGACGCATGCGCCGAGGCGCGCGAGGCGATCGACGCGCTCGCGCTCGTCGTGCTCTCGTTCGCCGAGTCGGAGGCGGAGACGGTCATGCCCGCGTACACGCACCTCCAGCGCGCTCAGCCCGTCACTCTCGGACATCACCTGCTCGCATGGGTGGAGATGCTCGATCGCGACCGCACGCGGTTCGCAGCGGCCGCGGAGGCGGCGGCGGAGAGCCCGCTCGGTGCAGGCGCGGTCGCGGGCTC
>JBGSXQ010000073.1:0-20116 GCA_041751315.1 Gaiellaceae bacterium
CCCGACGGAGAGCGCGATGCGGGCGTCGGCACCCACGTAGGACTCCTCGAGCGCGACGGCGTCGGGCTCGTGCTCCGCAATGAGCTCCCGAACTCCCTCGAAGATCGTCAGCAGCCTTCTGTCGAGGCGGTCTCGTGCCGACGTTCGCCAGCACCCCGACGCCACCGCCCGGAGGCGCCCGTCGCTTCCTTGGACGATCCCGTATCCGCACGTCGCCGTCCCTGGGTCGATGCCGAGGACCTTCACGAAGAGAAGGTACGCAGGCGCTCGGACGGTCCTGCGCGGCGACCGGGACGCGTCATCAGTCGCGTTGTCCGATTCCAGGTGGGAGTGCAGTCGCGAGTGCGCGTCAGGTCTGGCAGTTCTCGCGCGCCCACGCCTCGATGCGCTGAGACGCGGCGGTGAGCTCATCCTGATCGAGCGACGCGATTGCCGCCTGGAGCTCCTGCACCTGATCGGCCGACGGCGTCGCCCCGGCCTCTATCCCGATGTCTTCGAGCTTCGCGGCATACTCGCCGAAGCCCTCGGCGAGAATCTCGACGTCGGCTTTGATCTCGTCGGGAACGCGGCTCGCGAGCTCGTCGAGCTCGTCGGTGCTTGCTCCACTCGAGCCGCCAACGCCTGCGAACGCCGCTGCGATCGACGCGCCGACCCCGGCGAGCGCCTGGCAGTCTTCGTCGGCGAAGTCGAAGGCCGCGTCTGTGTCGGTGGTCTCGTCCTCGGTGGTGTCCTCTGCGGTCTCCTCGGTGATCGCCTCCTCGACGGTCGTCTCGTCAGCCGCGGAAGACTCGTCGTCGCTGCCCCCGCATCCCACGGCGACAAGGGCGAGAGCCATCACGAGGAGTGCAAGCCAGCGCATCGCGCTCGACCCTAACACCGAGTCAGGACAGATGCTGCTCGAAGAAGGCGACGATCGTGTCGTAGCAGCGCACGCGGTTACCGAGCTTGAGCACGTCGTGCCCTTCGTCGGAGAACACGAGGTAGTCGACGTCACGCCCGAGCTCACGGAGACGCTCGACGACGTCGCGCGACTCCCGCTCGACCACGCGTGGGTCGTTCTGGCCCTGGATCACGAGAAGCGGGCACGCCACGTTCTCGATGTGAGTCTTTGGGGAGCGCTCGCTGATGAAGTCCCTGTCTGCCTCCGGATCGCCGACCGAGAGCGCGAAGTAGGGCTTCCACGTCTCGGGCAGTCGATCCATGAACGTGAAGAGGTCGTACGGGCCGAACATGTCGACGGCCGCGCGCCACAGCTCGGGATGTCGCGCGGCGAGCGTCAGCGTCATGTATCCGCCGTACGAGCGCCCGACGACCCCGGCGCGCGACACGTCGACGCGGTCGTCGCGCGGGAGCACCTCCGTCATCGCATGGACGTGGTCGAGCCGATCGAGGCCGCCCCAGTCGCGGTCGACGCGCCTCGCGTACTCGAGGCCGTAGCCGGTCGATCCGCGCGCGTTGGGCACGAACACCGCGAAGCCCTCGAGTGTGAGGATCTGGATCAGCGGCATCGAGAACCAGGCGAAGTTCGGTCGCTCCTGGCTCTGTGGGCCACCGTGGACGTAGTAGACGAGCGGCCGCGCGCCCTCGAAACCGAGCTCGGGCGACGGGAGGTACAGACGTGCCGACACGCGTAGCCCGTCGTGCGACTCGAACGACGCGTCTTCACCCGGCGAGAGCAGCTCCGGAGCGAGGCCCAGCGCACGCTCGCGCGTCAGCGCGACGGAAGGGCCGTCGTCAGCGGGCAGGACGTGGAGCTGCGTCGGGCTCGTCGCGGTGCAGAACGAGGCGACGAAGCGGCCGCTCTCCACGTCGTGGTGGATCCCGTGCAGGACTCCACCTGCGAGCTCGTCTCGCCCGACCAGAACGCGATCGACGGTGAACGAGCGGGACCCCTCGTCGAACGAGCCCGCGTAGACCCACGAGCAGCCGTCGATGTTGTAGGTGAGCGAGTAGCGATCGCCCTCGAGCTGGTCGAGCGCTTCGAGCTCGCCCTCGCCCTCGCCCGCGTGAGCCAAGCCGGCGAGCACCACGGGCTCGATCTCCCCCGGCCGGTCGAACGCAAGGTACGAAAGCGACCCCGTGTCGTCGTGAATCGTCGTAACGAGCAGGACGCCAGCCCCGCTCGTCGTCCCGCACCCGCCGCGGAACCCCGTCGGCGGGTAGTCCTGCCCGGAGTCGCGTTCGTCGATCGGCGTCCCGAAGAGCATCCGCCGCTCGCCCGACTCGTCGACCTCGTAGAGCACGACGTCGCCCATCGTGTACCCGTCGGCGATCGCGACCCGCGAGTGATCCGGCGTCCAGGCGGCGACGAACGCGCCATACGGGCTCTCCCACAGGGTCTCCGCGTCATGGCTCGCGAGGTCGACGCGAACTGCGCTCATGCGTGACTCCTCGCGGGACTCGATGTTGAAGTAGGCGATCTGCGTGGCGTCGTCGACGTGGACGAGATGCGAGCGCCCGCCCGCGAAGGTCTCCGGCGCGAGCGGTTCCGGGAACCCGCCGTCCAGCGGAATCAGGTGCGGGACGTAGTTCTCGTCCCCGTCGGCGTCGATCATCACGACGATCTGGCCGAGTCGCGGAAGCACGTGGAAGAGCTCCCCGCCGACGAGCTCGGGGTTCTGGAGAGCGATCTGCGGCGGGAGGAGCGGCTCCGGCACCCCGCCGGCGGCGTCCATCGCGTACAGGCTCAGATGACCGGAGAGGTTCGAGACGAACGTGATGCGACTGCCCGCCAGCTGCGGCTCGACGAACAGGCGCGCGGACAGGAGCGACTCGATCCGGTCCGCTCTGCGCCCTGCCGTGTCCTCCGCCGCCGCGATCGCCACAGGTTCGGTCTAGGAGGCTACCGCTTCGAGAACCGCTTCGGGGATGTCGAAGTTCGCGTACACGCCCTGGACGTCCTCGGTCTCCTCGAGGCCCTCGACGAGGCTCATGATCCGGCGCGCGATCGACTCGTCGGCAACGGCCACGGTCGTCTTCGGCACCATCGCGAGCTCGGCCGTCTCGATCGCGAAGCCCGCATCGTCCAGCGCCTGCCGTACCGCCGACATGGCCTCCGGAGCGGAGGTGACGACGAAGCTCGAGCCGTCGAGCTCCACGTCGTCCGCCCCGGCCTCTGCCGCGACGAGCACGAGCTCGTCCTCGTCCGTGTCCGACGCCCCCACGACGATCACCCCTCGTCGCTCGAACTGCCACGCGACCGCGCCCGTCGTACCGAGGTTGCCGCCGTGCTTCGTAAAGGCGTGGCGTACCTCGGAAGCCGTGCGGTTGCGGTTGTCCGTCAACGCTTCCACGAGCACCGCGACGCCCTCGGGGCCGTACCCCTCGTAGACGACCGTCTCGAAGGCGGCGGCCTCGGCGTCGGCGCCTGCGCCCTTCGCGATCGCGCGCTCGATGTTGTCCTTCGGCATCGAGTACGAGCGGGCCTTCTCGATCGCGTTCTGAAGGGCGAGGTTCCCGGACGGGTCGGGCCCACCCTCCTTCGCAGCCACGATGATCGCGCGCGAGAGCTTCGAGAAGAGCTGTCCCCGCTTCGCGTCCGCGGCGCCCTTCTTGTGCTTGATGCTCGACCACTTGCTATGCCCGGACACGGCTTGCCTCCTCGACCATCGTCAGGAAGAGCTCGTGGACACGGAGATCTTCGGTCAGCTCCGGATGGAACGAGGCGAGCAGGAGCCGGCCGTCACGTACCAGCACGGGCTCGCCGTCGAGCTCGCCGAGGACCTCGAGCTCGTCGCCGAGGTCGCGGATTCTCGGTGCGCGGATGAACACGCCGCGCAGCGGGATCTCGTCGCCGTCGAGCCGGACATCGGCTTCGAACGAGCGAACCTGACGACCGTACGCGTTGCGATCCACGACGAGGTCGGCGAGGCCGAGATGTGCCCGGTCGAGGACGATCATCCCGGCGCACGTCCCGAACAGCGCCCCCTCGTAGCCGCGGATCGCGTCATCCATCGCATACAGCTCCGCGAGGCGCATGATCGTCGTCGACTCGCCTCCGGGGATCACGAGCCCATCGAGGCCGGCGAGCTCCTCCGGCAGACGTACCTCGACCACCTCCGTCCCGAGAGCGCGCAGCGCGCGTACGTGCTCGCGAAACGCGCCCTGCAACGCGAGGACGCCGATGCGCAGCGGCCTCACCAACCGCGGACAGCGAGTCGCTCGTCGTCCGAGAGCGAGCTCGAGGAGATCCCGACCATGGGCTCTCCGAGGCCGGCGGAGACGTCCGCCAGCACCTTCGGGTCGTCGTAGTGCGTCGTCGCCTCGACGATAGCCTTCGCCCGCGTCTCCGGATCGCCGGACTTGAAGATGCCCGACCCGACGAACACGCCGTCCGCGCCGAGCTGCATGCAGAGCGACGCATCGGCAGGCGTCGCGATTCCGCCGGCCGTGAACGTGACGACCGGGAGACGGCCGTTCTCGGCGACCCACTTGACGAGGTCGTACGGCGCGCGGTGCTCTTTCGCGGCCGCGAACAGCTCGTCCTCGCGCAGCGCCTGGAGCGTGCGGATCGCGCCGAAGACGGCGCGCATGTGCGTGACGGCGTTGACGATGTCGCCCGTTCCCGCCTCGCCCTTCGTGCGAATCATCGCGGCGCCCTCCGAGATCCTGCGCAGCGCCTCACCGATGTTCGTCGCGCCGCAGACGAACGGCACCGTGAAAGCCCATTTGTCGACGTGGTGCGCGATGTCGGCAGGCGTGAGCACCTCGGACTCGTCGATGTAGTCCACCTCCAGCGCCTCGAGGATCTGCGCCTCGGCGAAGTGGCCGATCCGGCACTTGGCCATCACCGGGATCGTCACTGCCTCCTGGATCTCCTTGATCCTCTCGGGATCACTCATACGCGCGACACCCCCGTCGCGGCGGATGTCGGCCGGGACGCGCTCGAGGGCCATCACGGCACAGGCACCGGCCTCCTCGGCGATGCGCGCCTGCCCAGCGTCGACGACGTCCATGATGACGCCGCCCTTCAGCATCTCCGCGAGACCCGTCTTGACCCGCAGCGTCCCGTACTCGGCCATGCGTCCCAGTCTAGCCGTGTGCCGGCCTGTCGCAGCCTGTGGATATCTGGGACGCAGTTCGTCCAATTTGCGGCTTTCGCGATGTGGAAATCGCGTGGACAAGGTCGGATCCGTCCGCACGATGTGGAATAGCTACCGGCTACCGGCGCGACTCCTCTCCCCACAGGCGGATCCGCCTGGCCCCGAAGTTGCGCCGCTTCCGCAACGGACTCGCCCACCCGGGTCCGTTGCAAGATCAAGAGCCCGCAAGGCGGGCTCTTGATCTGCCCCGTTCCGTTCAAGCCCGCTGAACCGCGATTGCATTCCAGTCGCGGGGACGTGGCTGTGCGCCCTTCGCGTGGTTGGTCAGCTTCGACTTTCGCTGGGGACTGCCGACTCCGGCTGCGGGACGATCCGGATGTACGGCTTCGGCGACTCCCACCCGTCCGGCCAGATCTCCTTCGCCTCGTCGTTCGACACCGAGCCGGCGATGATCACGTCCTCGCCTTGGCGCCAGTTGACCGGCGTCGAGACGCGATGCTTCGCCGTCAGCTGCAGCGAGTCGATCACGCGTAGGACTTCGTCGAAGTTGCGTCCGGTCGTCATCGGGTAGACGAGGACGAGCTTCACCTTCTTGTCGGGGCCGATGACGAAGACGTTGCGCACGGTCTGGTTGTCGGCCGCCGTGCGATCGGACGCCTCACCGCCGGCCTCGGCGGGAAGCATGCCGTACGCCTTGGAGACCGCGAAGTCGGCATCGCCGATGATCGGATAGTTGGGCGCGTGCCCCTGCGTCTCTGCGATGTCTGCGGCCCATCCCTCGTGGTCTCCGGTCGAGTCGACCGAGAGGCCGATGATCTTCACGTTGCGCCGCTCGAACTCGGGCTTGATCTTCGCCATGTAGCCGAGCTCCGTCGTGCACACGGGCGTGAAGTCCTTGGGATGCGAGAAGAGGATCGCCCACGAGTCGCCGATCCACTCGTGGAAGGAGACCTCTCCCTCGGTCGTCTGCGCCCGAAAGTCCGGCGCGGTGTCGTTGATCGTCAGGGTCATTCCTTCCTCCTTCTCGAGGCGCAGCCCCGCGGTACGGGCGCGCGGGACCTCTTCTCGCGCCCGAGTTCACCCTGTTCCATGTGACAGCTGAACGTGCGTCGGTCATTCATTGTTCCACCCCCGTGCCGTGGATGGATGATCGGACGCGCGGTGAAGCAGCCGACGCCTTCGTGGCATTTCGCGATCGAGGATCCGTCGGGAACGGATGCTCGATTCTGTAGCCCATGGGCCCGCCTGGACTCGAACCAGGGACCAACCGATTATGAGTCGGCTGCTCTAACCAGCTGAGCTACGGGCCCGCTGCCGTCAGCGTAGTGTGAACGCCGCGCGTGAGTCTGTAGTCTCGGGGCGTCGTGCTGTCCACAAAAAGTCTCGTCGTCGCGACTCTCGCTGCATCGCTTGCCCTAGCGGCCGGCGCCTGCGGCGGCGCCGAAGACGAACCGGAGCTGAGCGCCGAATCGGCCGCTGCGGTGGAGCAGATCGAGGCGTTCTGCGACGAATGGAACGCGTCCCTCGACGAGCGCGGGGAGTTTCCACTCACGGAGTTCGACGCGGAGAATCCCTCGGTGGACGAGCTCCCAACGGTCGGGGACTACTTCGCAGCCGGGCAGCCTGCACGAGACGAGATGATCGCCTCGATCGCGGCGGTTTCGGTTCCCTCTGAGATCCAGGCGGAGAAGGACACGCTCGTCGAGGCCCTCGAGCGAGGACAGGCGAACGCGAGGAAGCAGGCCGCGGCAGCGCAGGCGGCGGACGTGGACGGGTTCACGGCGACGCTCGACGAGGCCGATGCCTCGCAGCAGGCGATCGACGAAGCGGCCGAGGCGCTCGGCGCCTCCAGCTGTACCGCGTAGACGCAACAGTTCCCGCGAGATGGCCACCCGCGCGGCTGACAGAATGTCTCGGTCGTGAAGACGTTTCAGATAGAGCACCAGCTCCGCACCGCCGGTGGCCTCACGGTCACCGACATCACCGAGGACGTTCAAGAGGCCGTCCGGCAGAGCGGGATCTCCGACGGGATCTGCTCGGTGTACTCGCCTCACACGACCTGCTCGGTGCGTGTGAACGAGTGGGAGCACGGATTTCTCGAGGACTTCGCGGTGCTCCTCAAGCGGCTTGTCCCGACGGAGCACTACTACGCCCACGACGACTGGGATCGCCGAACGGAGAACGTGTGCGAGGAGGACATGGAGGTCGGAAACGGCCACTCGCACTGCATGTCGATGCTGCTCGGCCCGGCCGGCGAGTCGATCCCGGTCCGTGAGGGCGAGCTCTGCCTCGGCCAGTGGCAGCGCGTGCTCTTCCTCGAGCTGGATCGCGAGCGCGACCGCCGCTGGCTGGTTCAGGTCGTCGGCGTGTAGCTACTCGGGCGTCACATACGCGGACGTTATGCCGCCGTCCACGACGAACGCCGAGGCGTTCACGAACGACGACTCGTCGCTGGCGAGGAAGAGCGCCGCGTTCACGATCTCGCGCGGTTTCCCGAGACGTCCTGTCGGCCAATGGATCTGCCTCCGGGCGAACGCCGCCGGATCGTCCCCGAAGATCGCGAGGAGGAGCGGAGTCTCGACCGGGCCAGGGCAGAGGGCGTTGACGCGCACACCCTGGCGCGCGAACTGGACGCCGAGCTCCTTCGACATGGCGAGCACGGCGCCCTTCGACGCCGTGTACGAGATCTGTGACGTCGCGGCGCCGAGGATGGCCACGAACGAGGCCACGTTGATGACAGAGCCTCCACCGCGCTCCAGCAGAAACGGGATGCCGTGCTTGCAGCAGAGGAACACGCCCTTGGTGTTGACGTCCTGCACACGCTGCCACGCTTCGACGGAGGTGTCGAGCACGGACGCGTCGTCACCAGGCGAGATGCCAGCGTTGTTGTAGAGGACGTCGATGCCTCCGAAGCGCTCGGCGGTCGCGCTCAGCATCGAGCGCACGCCGTCTTCGTGGGCGACGTCGACGCCGAACGCGAACGCCTCGCCCGAGCACAACCCGACCGTCTCCTCGGCGAGCCCGGCGTCGAGATCTGCGACGCACACCTTCGCACCCTCGTCCGAGAAGACGATCGCCGCCTCGCGCCCCATGCCGCCGCCGGCACCCGTGATGACGCAGACCTTTCCCTCCAACCTTCCGGCCATGTCAGCCCTCCGTCGAGATGAAGACGCTCTTGATCTCCGAATAGCCCTCGAGCGCGTGCATGCCGAGCTCACGGCCGAACCCGGACTGCTTGAACCCACCGAACGGCGTCTGCACACGGACCGACGTGTTCGCGTTCACCGAGAGCACGCCTGACTCGGTCGCGCGCACGACGCGAAGCGCCCGGGCGCCGTCGCGCGTCCAGATCGAGCCCGAAAGGCCGTAGGGCGTGTCGTTCGAGATGCGGATGGCGTCGGCTTCGTCCTCGAACGGGATCACGGCGGCGACGGGGCCGAAGACCTCCTCGCGCGCGATCCGATCGTCGTTGGACGCCTCGACGAGCGTGCATGGGTACCAGTAGCCAGGCCCGTCGGGGACGTCCCCACGGAAGCTCGGCTCGCCCTCGACGAACGCGGCGACCGTCTCCCGGTGCGAGGCGGAGATGAGCGGCCCCATCTCGGTGTCCTCGCTGGCCGGGTCGCCGACCTTCACGCCGCGTGTAGCCTCGACGAGCAGGTCGAGGAAGCGGTCGTACACCGAGCGCTGCACGAGGATGCGCGACCGCGCACAGCAGTCCTGGCCTGCGTTGTCGAACACCGAGTACGGTGCGGCCGCCGCTGCCCTCTCGAGATCCGCATCCTCGAAGATCACGTTCGCGGACTTCCCGCCCAGTTCGAGGGTGACGCGCTTGATCGTTCCCGCCGCGCCTTCCATGACGAGACGGCCGACCTCGGTCGAGCCCGTGAAGGCGATCTTCGCGACGTCGGAGTGCTCGATGAGACGCTGGCCGACGATCGAGCCCTTGCCGACGAGGACGTTGACGACGCCTTCCGGGATTCCAGCCTCGAGGCAGAGCTCACCGAGCCGGATCGCGGAAAGTGGTGTGAGCTCCGCAGGCTTCAGGACGACGGTGTTGCCGCACGCGAGCGCTGGGCCGAGCTTCCAGCTCGCGATGTTCGCGGGGAAGTTCCACGGGACGATGAGTCCGACGACGCCGAGTGGCTCGCGAAACGTCGCAGCGACGCCGCCTGAGACCGGGATCGTCTCGCCGTTGTGCTTGTCGACCGCACCCGCGTAGAAGTGGAAGACCTGCGCGACCATGCCGATCTCTCCTCGTGCGCCCGAGATCGGCTTGCCGACGTTCTGCGACTCGATCCGCGCGAGCTCCTCGACGTTGTCCTCGACGAGCGTGGCAAGCCGGCGCAGGAGACGTGCGCGGTCGGCCGGTGCGACTCCACTCCAAGCGGGGAACGCTTCACGAGCGCGTGCAACCGCGGCGTCCGCCTCCTCGACTCCGGCCTGCTCGAGCTCGGCGATCGTCTCCTCGGTCGCCGGATTGACGACCGTGAAGGTCACGTCAAGCCGCGGCTCTGCCGCATGCGCCACGAGGCGCGTGAAGCCCAGTGCGCGAAGATCCAGTACACGGAGCGGGAGCCTAACTGGGGCGCGCCGAGCCCGTACCTACGACGTGCGAGCCGAGCGATATTCGCGGGCCTGCTCGACGAGTGCCTGGAACAGCGCCGCGTCCTCCCCGGCCTCTGGGTGCCACTGGACGCCGACCACGAAGCGTCGTGCGGGATCCTCGACCGCCTCGAGCGTCCCGTCCGCTGCCCACGCGGTCTCGACGAGCCCGTCGCCCACGCGCCCGAGCCCCTGGTGGTGGTGCGAGGTCACATCGGAGGTCCCGCCGACGATCGCCTCGAGCCGCGAGCCCTCCTTGACCTCCACCGGGTGCACCGCGAACTCCCCGGGTACTTGCTTGTGGACGTCGTTGCCGACGGCGTCTGGGAGATGCTGGACGAGATCTCCGCCGCGCGCGACGTTGAGCAGCTGAAAGCCGCGGCAGATCGCGAGGGTCGGCATGTCGCGCTCGAGCGCTGCGCGGAGCAAGGCCAGCTCCCCAGCGTCGCGGCGTATCTGCGGGGCATCGGTCGCGGAATGCGGCTCGGCGCCGTAACGCGCAGGATCGACGTCGGCGCCCCCGGAGAAGACAACCGCGTCGAGCATGTCGAGCGTCTCCTCGACGTCCTCCTCGGCGGGCGGGATGACGACAGCACGACCTCCCGCGCGCTCGACTGCATCGACGTACGCGAGCGGCACCAGCGCCGCGGGAAGGTGCCAGACCCCCCAACGCGCATCCTGGGCGTACGACGTGATCCCGATGACCGGACGACTCACGGGCGCACCGTAGCGATCGTCACCCGCGCTCGAACAGCCGGATGCGCTCCCAGTCGGTGACGACCTTGTCGAAGAGCGCCTGCTCGGTGCGCGCGTAGTTGAGGTAGTGGTCGACGACCTGGTCGCCGAGTGCGGCGCGGGCCATCGTGCCATCCTCGAGCGCGGCGATCGCCTCACGCAGCGACGAGGGGAAACGCTTCGCGTCCGACTCGTACGCGTTGCCTTCGAGCCCGGGCGGGAGCTCCAGCTCGTTCTCGATGCCGTAGAGCCCAGCGGCGATCATCGCCGCGAAGGCGAGGTAGGGGTTCACGTCGCCTCCAGGGATGCGCGTCTCCACCCGACGAGCCGCGCCGTGGCCGACCAGACGGAACCCGCAGGTGCGGTTGTCGTGACCCCACGCGAGCGTCGTCGGCGCCCAGCTGCCCGCCGCGTAGCGCTTGTACGAGTTGATCGTCGGCGCGAGAAAGATCGCAAGCTCCTCGAAGCAGGCGATCATGCCGGCGAGGAAGCGGTCGAAGAGCACGGGGTCATCGGCGAACGCAGGCGACCCGTCGCGGAACAGTGACGCATGGATGTGGCACGAGTTGCCGATCCACGACTCGAACGGCTTCGCCATGAACGTGATCGAGCAGCCGTTGAGGTTGGCGATCTCCTTGGCGCCGTTCTTGTAGATGGAGTGGTTGTCCGCCATCGTGAGTGCGTCTGCGAAGCGAAAGTTGATCTCGTGCTGACCGGGCCACGCCTCGCCCTTGGAGGTCTCCACCTTGATGCCGGCCGCGTGCATCCCGTTGCGGATCTGGCGGATGAGATCCTCGTCGTAGGTCGTCGCGAGGATGTGGTAGTCGAGGATGTAGGGGACGGACGGCGTCAGATCCTCGTAGCGCTGCGCCCACGCCTCCTCGTAGGTCTCGCGCAGGAGATAGAACTCGAGCTCCGATCCGGTCATCGGCGTGAAGCCGAGCTTCGAGGCTCGCTGCATCTGCGCGCGGAGGACCTGCCGCGGTGAGGGCTCGACGGGAGAGCCGTCGTGCCAGAGGACGTCGCAGAGGACGAGCGCCGTACCCTCGAGCCACGGGACGCGGCGCAGCGTCGCGAGATCTGGCTTCATCGCGAAGTCGCCGTAGCCGCGCTCCCAGCTCGCGATCTCGTAGCCGGGGACCGGGTCCATCTCCATGTCGAGCGCGAGCAGGTAGTTGCACCCCTCGACCGGGTGCTCCTCGCCCATCTCCTCGCAGAAGAACTCCGCATGCAGGCGCTTGCCCATGAGGCGGCCCTGCATGTCCGTGAAGGCGACGACGACCGTGTCGATGCGCCCGTCCTCGACCTCGGCCTTCAGCTCGTCGAAGCTCAGCATGCGTCCCCTTTCATGCGGAAGGGGCCGGTCGATGCCGGCCCCTTCCGAGGTCGATCGCTCCGAGGGCGAACCCTATTGGCTCCCTCCGGGCCCTGCCGGGATGTCGGCCACGTGCGTCTTGCCGTAGCCCTCGGTCTCGGGATGACCGTGCTGACCACGGGTGAGCGCGAACTCCTCCTCGGGCGAGAGCACGAGACGGTGACGACCCACGAGCGCGAAGTACGCAAGCGCGACCAGGTAGAAGATCGCCACGCCGTACACGCCTGCGCGGTAGTCGTCGTTCCAGAACATCGCGACGAGCGAGACGATCGCGATGACCGAGGCGATCGCGGCGCCCGGGACGCCTACCGGGCTTCGATACGGGCGCTCGATGTTCGGGAACTTGCGCCGCAGGATGATGAACGAGAAGCACTGCATGGCGTACGAGATCACCGCACCGAACACGGCCATGTACAGCAGGCTGGCGCCGACGTTCCCGCCGAGCCACCCGTTCTTCGTCGCCTGGTCCAGAAGGAGCGCCAGCCCAAAGCCGATCACGGCTCCGACGACGAGGGCGACGTACGGCGTCTGCCTCTTCCCGTGCGTGATCGAGAGGAAGTGCGGGTAGTAGCCCGCCCGCGACAGCGAGAAGATGTTGCGCCCGTACGCGAAGATGATCGTATGGAAGCTCGCGACGAGGCCCGCGACCGCGACGAGCCCGAGGAGGGACGCCGAGGTACCGTCGCCGAAGATCGTCTTGAGGCCTTCGAGCAGCGGCTCGCCGGACTCGCCGAGCACGTCTGCTCCCGGCGCGACTCCGGTGTTGAGGAAAAGGACGAGGAAGCCCGTCACGATGAGCGTGAGCAACCCGTAGATCGTCCCCCTGGGGATGTCGCGCTTCGGGTCGTGGGACTCCTCGGCCGCGAGTGGCAGCTCCTCGATGGCGAGGTAGAACCAGATCGCGAAGGGCAACGCGAAGAAGATCCCGTCCACCCCGAACGGCAGCCACTTCGAGTTGTCTCCCTCAGGTGCGATGTTCGTGAGATTCGCCGAGTCGAACTCGAAGATCGCGCCGACGAAGAAGACGGCGAGAATGGCGAGCGACAGGAGGCAGATGAAGACCGTGAAGCGCATCGTCGTCTCGATCCCGATCACGTTCAGCAAGACGAAGATCACGTAGAAGATCGCCCACCAGATCCACGTGGCGATGTTCACGTCGAAGAGGTCGATGAAGATCGACTGCATGTAGAAGCCGATGCCGGCGACGATCACGGCCGGGGTGACGACGTACTCGATCGTCTCGGCGACTCCCGTCGAGAAGCCGCCCCACGGTCCCATCGCCGAGCGCGAGAACGAGTACGCCCCTCCCGTGTGCGGCAAGGCCGGCGACATCTCCGCGATCGACCAGCAGAGCCCGAAGTACATGACGGTGATGACGAGCGTGGCGATGAGCAGGCCGCCGAAGCCGGCCTGAGCGAGGCCGAAGTTCCAGCCGAAGAAGTCACCGGAGATGACGGCGGCGACGCCGAGCGCCCACAGCGACCAGACACCCGCGAAACGTCGAAGGCGACGCTGCTCGAAATACTCCGCGTCCGCCTCCCGGTAGGTCACCGCTCCGATCGTGCGCTGTTGCTCCGCCACGGCCTGCCTCCTCTCGTCGACGCCTCGCAGATCGCGAGGGCGCGATCCTACGACTGTCGTGCGGACGGGTCAACCATCTCTCGCTCAGCGCGCGAGGCAGTAGCCACAGCCTGACGACGATCACGCCCACGAGCGGAGCAGAATCACGCCGTGTCTTTCCGCAAAATGCACGAACTTTCGACGCCGGACCCCCTTGAACGGGCCTGTCCTATGCCATAGGTTTCGGGCTGCGCCGAGCACGGGACGCCGGTAGGACGAAGCCCCCCGAGGAGCACTACGTGGAAGCGGAAGGCTCGTCGGGAAGGTGGACGAAAGCGTTCCCGACTCGGCGAATTCCTCGAAGAGCCGGGCCCTCGTGCCCGGCTCTTCTCGTTCCCACTCCTTTCCGAGCACATGGCTATTTGCGCAGCTAAACCCTGTGCGAAAAGAAAAGAACGCAATTTGCGAGAACTTTCCCCCTCGAGCGCCTTGACGGATCCAGCAGGCGTACGTAGTGTGCGCGATGCACCGAGTACGGAGTGCCCAAGGTTGATGGCTCTCCGAGTGGCAGTCGCTTCGGCGAAGGTCAGTCGGAAAGCCGGACGAAGGCGCCACCGGCTCGGTGCATTTCGTTGTGGCCGACTGTCGTGTGGGTCATCTACGGCGCAGAGGCCTTCCAGCGCCGATAGGCCTCGCGCATGCACGCGCCACCGGCCGATAGCCCGCAGCCACGGCAGTCTTCTCGTCGGCGAAGAAGACGCGATGGCGGCGCACGTCGAACCCTCGGCGGATGAGACTCAGCGCGACTGGACAGTCGAGCCGGCCGTAGACGCGCGTCCCTCGATGGCCCCCGAGCGTGCCGGGCATCTCCGACCTGTACTGGACTCCCTCCCGGCCGATGAGCTCGTAGGTCTTCACGCGCAGAGTCAATGCATCGTCGACGCGGGTACGTGAGAAACCTTGGAGCACGATCCCGCAAATTGCGTCGAATTTCGTCCGACCGGTGCTTGACCGGTAGCCATCCGGTCCATAGAGTCCCCGATGCACCGAGAACGGAGTGTCTGAGGTTGATGGCTCTCCGAGTGGTTGTCGCTTCGGCGGTGGTCAGTCGGAAGGTCGGACGAGGACGCAACCGGCTCGGTGCATTTTCTTTGCACGGGTTACGCTCGCCCGGATGCGCCGTCTCCTCGCTCTCGTCAGCGCCATCATCTTCGTGGACGCGCTGCTCTTCACGGCGCTGACGCCGCTCGTTCCCGGCTACGCGGACGAGTTCGACCTCTCGAAGACCGAAGCTGGGCTCCTCGTCGGCGCGTACGGCGCGGGCGCGCTCTTCGGAGGCGTCCCGGGCGGGCTCGCGGCTGCCCGGTTCGGCCCGAAGCGCGCAGTCGTGGGTGGGCTCGCGCTGCTCGCCATCTCGTGCTTCGCTTTCGCGGGGGCGGACACGGCACTCGCGCTCGGTCTCGCACGGTTCGTCCAGGGCGTGGCGAGTACCGCCACCTGGGCCGGCGCGCTGGCGTGGATCGCCATCAGCACTCCGCGGGAGCGGCGTGGCGAAGTGATCGGAACGGCGTTCGGCGCGGCGATCTTCGGCGCCGTCCTCGGGCCTGTCTTCGGCGGCCTCGCCGAGCTCATGGGAATCCCGCTCGCCTTCACGGTGGTCGGAGTGCTCACCCTGATCTTCGCCGCCTCCGCCACCCTCGCCCGTTCGGCACGCTCGGAACGAGCCTCTCTCGACGGGCTTGCGCGCGCTCTCCGCGATCGGCGCTTCGTCGGCGGCCTGTGGCTGAACATGCTCCCCTCCGCGCTCTTCGGAGTGCTCATCGTCCTGACGCCGCTCACGCTCGACGAGGCCGGCTGGGGCACGTTCGCCATCGCGGGGGTCTTCTTCGCGTCGGGCCTTCTCGAGGTCGTCCTCAACCCGCTTCTCGGTCGCTTCAGCGACAGGGCCGGCCGGCGGCTTCCCATCCGTGCCGCGCTCGTCGCGTCGACCGTCGTCGCAATCGCGCTCTCGGTGGGCTCGCGTGCCGCGTTCGTCGCGCTCCTCGTCTGCGCCGCAGCTGTCAGCTTCGGGAGCCTGTATACCCCGGGCATGTCGCTGACGTCCCATCGCGCCGAGGCCGCTGGCCTGGCGCAGGGCCTCGCCTTTGGCGTCATGAACACAGCGTGGGCTTTCGGCGAGCTCGTCGGGCCGACTGCCGGAGGCGCGTTGGCGGACGCCCTCGGGAACGCGGCGCCCTATCTCATCGGTGCCGGACTGTGCGCGGCGACCCTCGCGGCGACGTACCGCGTGACCGAGAGAGTGAGACCACATGCAGCGTGAGGACTGGGATGCGCGATATGCGGCGGTCGAGAACCTGTGGGCCGTGAAGCCGAACCGCTTTCTCGTCGCAGAAGTCGCTGACCTCGAACCGGGCCGCGCTCTCGATCTCGCCTGTGGCGAGGGTCAGAACGCGATCTGGCTGGCGACGGTCGGCTGGGAGGTGACGGGCGTCGACTACTCCGAGGTCGCAATCGCCAAGGCGCGCAGCCGCGCAGAGCGAGACGGCGTCGATGCCGAGTTCGTCTGCTCCGACCTCGTGGAGTACGAACCCGAAACGGATGCTTTCGATCTCGTGCTCCTCCTGTACTTCCATCTCCCGCCGGATCAGCTCCGCATCGTGCTCTCGCGCGCCGAGGCGGCTCTCGCCGAGGGTGGGACCATCATCGTCATCGGCCACGACCGCACGAACCTGACCGAAGGCGTCGGCGGCCCGAGAGACCCAGACCTCCTGTACACACCGGAGGAGCTCTCGTCCGGCCTACCCTCGCTCGAGATCGTGAAGGCGACGAGGATCCTCCGCGATGTCGCGGGCGAGGATCGAGACGCGATCGACACGCTCGTGCGCGCACAACGACACGCGACGCGCGCGCTCGAAGACGCCTGACACTCGGCTCTCTCACAAAGGAGGAAAGCTCTCGTCCCCAGGTCATGGCGCGACGAGACGCGAGAACCATGAGCGACGCGCCTCTGACGGGCACTCCGGCGAGGGTGGCGCTTCTGTTTCGAGAGGCTCCGGCTCGTCCACAGCGCGCATCAGCTCCTGGTCGCCACGCCGCTCTGCGAGTCTCGCGAAGTCGCCGCGAATCGCTGAGCGCATGTCCTCGAGGTGGCTCTCCTCACGCACGGCGGCGTCTTTCCCGCTGCGAGGCGCGAGTCCTTCCGGGCTAGCGAGGCGAGGCGAACGTCGCCGTCCAGACGACCGCGTCCGAGCCGGCCAGCAAGGCCTGGGCGCGGACGGGCGCCGCACCGACGTGCCTGAACCGACGGCTGAGTACGTTCGCCCGGTGTGGCGGCGAGGCGAGCCAGGCGCTGACGACCTCGCGGGCGGAGACCTTGCCCCAAGTTCCTACGAAGAGGTTTTCGCCGAACGTCGCATAGCGATAGCCAGCGGCGTTGACGCCGGCCGTGACCGCCGAGCCGCACGGTGTGTGCGAGAAGTGGCCGCACGACGCGACGCGCTCACCCTTGAGCACGGCGGCGCGCTGGAGAGCAGACTGTTGTACGAGGCGCTCATGACCATCCTGCGCGCGTGCCCAGTTGAGAAGGCAGGCGACTGCTCGAACCTGGGCAGCGGCCGGCGCGGACGCGTCGTCCGCCGCGCGGCAGGCACCGGATGGCGCGAGATAGGTGTTCCCTGCTCGCTGGGCGCCGTCGGCGCTCCCGACGCTGAGAGACGCGAGGATGCAGGCAGTCGCGAACACGAGCGCAACGAGCCTGACCGGTACTGCCGCAGTCGCAGAGGTCACGGATCGCACCGTGCACCAGGCTGCATTCGGATCCTTCCCCTGATCGGGTGAGCGCCGCTCCCCCGCATCAGTGATCCTGCCCCTCGTCAGGGATCACTCGGCGACTCTATCGACTCACCCGGGTGGTGTGTCCGCCATGTCGCCGCTGCCAGCAGGCCAAGGGCGAGAGTGGGCAGCACGGTGAGCGCGCGGTACAGCAAGGTCGCCGCAACGGCCTCGGCGCTCGACGCTCCAAAGGCGACCAACGCTCCCGTGAGGCCGACTTCGACGACCCCGACGCCTGCAGGCGTGAGCGGGAGGGCCCCGAGGACCCGGATCAGCGACCACGCCGCAAACGCCTCGACGGTCGACACCTCGGAGTCGGTGATCCCCGTGACCCGCAGGCAGACGAGGAGCATGACGAACACCGTCAGATGCCCCGCGAGAGTCGTCGCCGTAATGACGTGCCAGCGCCGGCGAAGGAGCCCGAGCGCCTGCGTGCGGAAGCGCGCAAACGACCCTCCGCCCCACTCCACCGGCCCCGTGCGCACGGGTCGAAGGGCGCGGTCTGCAAGACGGGCTGCAAGGTCTCCGATCCGAGTCGCCCACTCCTGCCGCGAGAGCACGAGCGCGAAGCTCGTCGCGGCGACCACGAGCACGGCGAGTCCGACGAAAGCCGCCGTCCGCAGGGCCGGGTGGCTCTGGTTCGCAGCAGTGAGCAGTGCGAGCGCCACCACCGGGAACGCGAGATTGACGAGTTGGTTCCAGATTCCCGCGATAGCGACGGCCAGCCCGACCGCGGCAGACCTGAACCCCCACGAGCGGAGCATCGAGTACGACGCGGCCATCCCGACAGCGGCGCCGGCAGGCGAGACGATGGACAGAGCCGTCGATGCCTGCGTCATCACGAGCGCCTGCCGGAATCCGAGCCCGGGAAGCGCCGCCATCCACGGTGGCGCGAACGTCGCGAGATTGAGGAGCACCGCACCGGCGAGCAGGAGCCAGTCCTGCCAGCCGAGTTCGCGAACGACCTCGAGGACGTCGCGGTAGTTCGCGAACTGCGGCAGGACGAAGACGAAGACCGCAACCACGAAGGCGACCGACACGGCCCCGCCCAGTAGCCGCTTGTGCGTCCTCTTCAGGCGTCGCCGGCGCGACGGCGTGCCGTCCGACATCCAGGGGAACCTATCGTGCGCCCCTTGACGAAGCCGGAAGGAGCCCGCGCGATGAAGCGTCCCTCACGTCTCCCGATCACGCCGGGGACTGCCATAGCCGTCCTCGCACTGTTCTTCGCGCTCGGAGGATCGGCGTTCGCCGTCGGCGAGCGAATCCAGGCGCCGTCAGTCGCTCAGCAACGCTGTGCCAACGGTGCTGTCCGTGGCATCGCTGTCGTGACCGGAATCGCAAGCCAGGGAATCGCGAACTTCCCCGACAAGTTCACGAGTGCGAACAACCTCTTCGCACGGAAGTTCAACTGCACCGGAAAGGGAGTTCAGGCAAGGCGTGTCGAGGCAGGCGTATTCGAGGTGCGCTTCGTCGGTATCTCGGGGGCAAGCGCGACCGGGAGCTCCGTCAACGACGCCTACACGACGGTCGAGGCTCTGCCGGGAGGCATATTCCGCGTGATCATGCACCCTGCCGGCCGCGACGATCGCGCCGACCTCGCTTTCACGATCGTCGCCGTCTAGACGAAGCGTGGCGAGACGACCGTCGCAACCGCAGCGGCGAGCACGAGCAGCGCCGCCGCGATGGCTACGAGGAGCCACGTGATCTCGCTCTGACCGGGCTCGCGGCCCAGCCGCGAGCCCAGGTTGTCGTACGCCTTCTCGAGCGACTCGGCGGTGCGAGCCTCCGAGAACTCGCCCCCTGTCGTCTCGGCGATCGCCTGCAACGTGACGGGATCCGGCGGCACCGGAATCAGCTGGCTCGAGTCCTGCGAGCCGGGAGCGCCGCCGAACGGCCCGCGCTCGATGACTCCCTCCGGCGTCCCCAGCGCAATCGTGTACACGGGGAAGCCCGCCTCCTTGGCGAGCTGGGCGCCCTCGAGGGGCTGCAGCAGCCCACGCGTCTGCGAGCCGTCGGAGAGGAAGAGGATCGAGACCGGGCTCCGATCCTCCTCCGCGCTCTCGTCCGGCTCGGTCGACTGCGCGAGCGAGCGGGTAGGCGGAGACAGCGTGGGCGCGGCGGTCTGCCCCTCTTCCTGCGGTACGAGATCCGTCACCTGCCGGCCCAGGAGAACCGCAGTCTGGAGCGCGTCGCCGATCGCAGTCCCGCCGAAGACGAGGAATTCGTCGACATCGGTGATCGCGGCCTCTACGAGCTCGTGATCCTTCGTGGGAGGTGTCGCAACCTGCGCCTCTCCCGCGAAGACGACGAGCCCGACGCGAAGGTCGTCAGGCGCCTGGTCGAGGAAGGTCCTCAGTGCCTCCTGGGCCGCGCCGAGCCGTGTGGGCTCGACATCCTCCGCCTGCATCGACCGCGAGGTGTCGACGACCAGGATCACCGTGGCGCGTTCCTCCAGGATCGTGCGCTCGATCTCAGGACGAGCCAGCGCGAGCAGCAGCGCCCCGAGCCCGAGCACGACGAGCGCGGCTGGCACGAGACGCGGCCAGGAGCGTCCGGAGACGACGGTCGCGAGCACGTCCAGGTTCGTGTACCGCACGGCGTAACGCATGCGGCGCCGATCCGCCCACCACCACAGCGCGGCGACGGCTGCGAGCAGAAGGAATCCCAGCAGCATCCACGGGCTCTTGAAGCTCAGCGGCATCTCATGCGCTCCTCGAGCACAGCGCGTGCACCTGGACGACGACCCGAACGCCCGCGAGCTCGGCGTCCGCGCGGACGCGAACCGTCACGCTCGTCGCCCCTAGCGACTGCGACCCCGACAGGCTCTCGACGAGGCTTGCGCTCGGAGGCGTCCGGGTCGAGAACCCGAACGCATGCGAGCCGCCGACGACACGCTCTCCCGCCGAGCAGCGCTGCACGACTGTGGTCGTGCCGGGACGGACGCGCACAACCCTGACGCGCCGTGACA